>NZ_SRLV01000040.1:0-73378 GCF_006518205.1 Myxococcus sp. CA005
TATAAGAGACAGCCCCCTGCCTGCCCCCCGGCGCCAACGGCGCCGTTGGCCAGTCGACGTTCGGAAGAGACTTCCGTGGGGCTGGCTGTAAAAACGACCGATTACCGCCCATATGCATGGGCCGGCTCGGATGCAAACCCCTGGATTCACTTGGAAACGATGGTGCCACCCCTTGGCACGTGGGTCGCAAAGGGCAACCCCCCGTAGCGTCATCTCGCTCCCCCAACCAGATCTCTTTTTCCCCGAGAGACACCATGCAGGCTTCCAACTCCTTCTCCTCCCCTGATTCGCTCTCCACCTACCTGTCGGAGATCAACCAGTACCCGCTGCTCACCCAGCCGCAGGAGCAGGAGCTGTCGAAGCGCTTCCGCGCGGGAGACCTGGCCGCGGGCCACCAGTTGGTGACGGCGAACCTCCGCTTCGTGGTGAAGGTGGCCTACGAGTACCGCTCCTACGGCCTGAAGATGTCGGACCTCATCCAGGAGGCGAACATCGGCCTGATGAAGGCCGTGCAGAAGTTCGATCCAGACAAGGGCATCCGCCTCATCTCCTACGCTGTCTGGTGGATTCGCGCGTACATCCAGAACTGCATCCTGAAGAACTGGAGCCTGGTGAAGCTGGGCACCACGCAGGCGCAGCGCCGCCTCTTCTTCAGCCTGGCCCGCACGCGCCGCGAGTTGGAGAAGATGGGCGCCGGCGACGCGAACGTCGTCAACGCCGAGGAGATTGCGCGCAAGCTGAACGTGAAGGCCTCCGAGGTGCGCGAGATGGAGCAGCGCATGGGTGGCCGTGATTTGTCCCTGGACGCGCCCATGGGCGAGGACGGCGACGCCACGCACCTGGACTTCGTGGAGTCCGAGTCCGTCTCCGCGGTGGACGAGGTCGCCGACCGGCAACAGGCCAACCTCACCCGCGAGCTCGTGCAGCGCGCCCTGCGCCGCCTGGACCCGCGCGAGCGCTTCATCATCGAGCAGCGCGTCATGGGTGACGCGGAGATGACGCTCAGCGAGCTGGGCGAGCACTTCGGATTCTCCCGCGAGCGCGCCCGTCAGTTGGAGATTCGGGCGAAGGACAAGCTCAAGCTCGCGCTGGTCACGCTGATGGCCGAGGCCGGCGTCGACGAGAGCACCCTCAACGCCTGAGCCTCACACCTTCCTGGGGAAGACGACGGCGCTCCAGTCCGGCCCGGCTGGAGCGCCGCCTCCCCGCACCGGCTCGACATGGAACGGGCTCACCCCACCCGCTCGAAGCGAATGTCGGCGTGCTGGCCATCCGAGGCGGCGAAGGCGAGCAGCCGCCCGCCCTCGTCGCTCAGCGCGGCGCGGTCCTCACGCGACAGCCGCGCGAAGGGCGTGATGCACAAGGTCGCGGTGCCGCGCGCACGTTCAATGCGCCAGGTACCTCGAACGAAGCCATCGACGAGGATGGTGGCGCGCACGATGCCGTTGATGGTGAAGACGCGCTTGCGGGCGGCATCGGAGATGATGCGCGTGCGGTCCGCGTGGGCCAGCAGCACGCTGTCGAATTCGGACAGGAAGCGGACGGGCGCGGGCGTGTCCGGGTCGGGCCTCCGGGCATTCGGGATGTCGAACAGCTCGACGCCGTGCTCGTCACGGAAGGCGCGCAGCTCAGGCCTCAACCGCTCCAGGACAGCGCCCATGCGTGGCAGGCCCGACCAGGCCTGCAGGTCCTTGGCGCTCGCGGGGCCAAACGCGGCGAGGTAGCGCATCACCAGCGCGTCTGGCGGCGCGGCGGGCTCGAAGCGCTGGCCGAGCCAGGACTCGGCGGTGGCGTACACCATCCGCTCGCCATGGCCCCACGTTCCACAGGGTGGCACCGTCACGAGCGGCTCCAGGCTCGAGAAGCCCAGGCTCAGGGCGCTCGCATCATGGCCGGGCCACCTCTCCTGGAGCCGCTGGCCCAGCTCGCCCCGGGGACTGGGACGTGCCTCCAGCAGCGCCCGTCCCTCCGCCACCAGCGCCTGGACCTCCACGCCCGCCAACTGCTTGCCATGGGAGGAGTGCTTCAGCCCCCTGTCCAGCGCGGGTTGCAGCACGGGACGCAGCGCGAGGCAGTCACGCGCGGTCACCAGGTGCAACGTCCCGCGCATCATCCCGGCGCGCACCACCTGGCGCTCGGTCATGAGCCGGGTCAGCGCCTCTTGCTGGAAGCCGTTCAGCCGCGTCCACAATGCGCCGTAGGGAGGATGGGTGGCCTGGGCTTGAAGCCCCACCAGGTGCTCAAGCGCCTCCATCACGCCCGCCCGGGAACGCTGCAACAGCCACTGACGCTGGAGCAGGGCCCGGTTGAGGGCCCGCTGCCCCAGGACCTGGGCCGGCAGCCGCCGCCGCGAGGAGGCGCGGACAGGCGGCGCGCTTCCTGATTCCTCCGTGGGTGAAGGCACTGGACTCAGCCCCCCTTCCCTCCGTGCCTTGCTGGAGCGTCCACGTTTGACACCCGCGGGGACGAGCATCGGCAACATCATCAAGAAGGGAATCATGTCGGGTGGCACCTGGGCGTGGGATGCGAACGCCCCTGGGTCGGGAGAACCCAAGGGGCTTCGTGGACGCCATCCTGGGACCCGCCCCTGACAGTCCTATGTCAGGAATGTGCAACCCGTTGGGCCCAGCTCAGCGCCGCGACATGCCGTGGAGCGCCATCACGAGGTGCTCGAAGGTGCGCCCGGGCAGCAGGCGCTTCGACACCAGGCCGATGCGCTGCGACAGGCGACCCACGGAGTAGCGCACGTCCACGCGCTGCCGCTCCACCAGGGCCAGGAGCTTCCGGGCGACGTGCTCGGGAGGAACGCCCGCGCCTTCTCCTGACTCCACCAGGTTCATGACGCGCTCGAAGGCCTCCTGGTAGGCGGACCCGGGACCGGACTGCCGGGCGCGCTGCCGGTACTCACGCACGCGCGTGAGGACATCCCCGGGCTGCAGCAGCGTGGCCTCGATGCCGAAGGCCGCGACTTCCTGCCGGAGGCTCTCCGTCATCCCCTCCAGGGCGAACTTGCTGGCGCTATAGAGCCCCTGGAAGGGAAGCCCTGCGGCGCCGCCCATGGAGCTGATGTTGACGATGAGGCCCGACCGCTGCGCGCGCATCGTGGGAAGCACCGCCCGGCAGACGCGCAGCGCGCCGAAGAAGTTGGTGTCCATCTGCCGCTGGGCTTCTTCGACGGACACGTCCTCCACGGCGCCGGCCATCACGAAGCCCGCGCAGTTCACCACCACGTCGAGCCGGCCCTCGGCCGCGAGCACCGACGCCACCGCGCGCTGAACGGAATCCTCATCCGTGACGTCCAACACGGCCATCCGGTGGTGGGCACCATCCGCGCGGGGATGGCGGCTGGTACCATGGACGGCGTGGCCATGTGCCCCCAGGAGCTCCGCGCAGGCCTGACCGATGCCAGAGGATGCGCCAGTGATGAGGACCACCTTGCGTCGCGACTTGCTCATGCGTGTTCCCGCCCAGGCTCGTGACGAGCATCAACGTGGGAGCTCATAGTGAACCTCATTGAACCCTGTGTCCTGGCGGGCGCGGTGGTGGGCACCCTCACCGGCGCCGTCCTGGGATTTCCCCATGGCCTGTTGTGGGGACTGGGCGGCATGGCGGCCGGCTTCGTCGGCGGCGTGCTCGTGCTGCCCTTCGTCATCCTCTTCCTCGTCATGGCTGGAATGGCGCTGTTCTTCTGGCCGCGCCACCTCCTCAGGCAGCTCCGGGGCACGCAACCCGGGACGGATGACGCGTCGCGAGAACACGGCGAACACTGAGGCGTCTGTCTTTACGAGTCGCCGAGTCCTCGCTTAAGAGGCCGGCTCATATGATTTCCACGGACAGTGCGCATTCCCGCCGTCGAGGCTCCTCCAATGTCATGGGCTTCCCATCGCCGCGCGTGAAGTCGCTCCTGGCGTTGATGCTCCTGTGCCTGGCCCCCGTCACCTGGGGCTGTGGTGGTTCGGAGCCGTCGCCCTCCCCCAGACCCGATGCGGGCCCCCAGCGGCCGGACGCGGGGGCATCGACGAACGACGCGGGCACGGATGCCGGGACGGAGGACCCCGACGCGGGAGAGCCGCCTCCGGGCTTCACGCTCCAAACCGCGTCCGAAGTGACACTCCGGTTCATCCCGGAGGCAAGCGCGGGGCTGAACGTCACCATCACCCGCGAGCCCACGTTCACCGATGCCGTGCACCTCTCCATCGAGGGGCTTCCCGAGCATGTGCACGTGACCACCGACGTCATCGCCGCCACGGAGTCCGAAGCCACGCTCTCGCTCGCCGCCCAGGAGTTCGCCCGCTACGGCAGTGTGCCCGTAACGCTGGTCGCGAGCGGCGGAGGGGCTCGCGTCGAGCATCCCCTGAACCTCGTCATCCGGCCCGGCCCGGCGGCGCTGGACACCTCGTTCGGCGGCAATGGCGTGGCGATGCCCGCCTTCGGCCACCCGGAGGTGCGCATCCACGCCCTGGCGGCGCAGCCGGACGGCAAGTGGATCCTGGCGGGCGCCACGGGCTCCACCGGCCTGCGCGACGTCCTGGTGGCACGTCTGCTCCCGAACGGGACGTTGGACCCTGCCTTTGGCACCCAGGGCACCGTCACCCTGGACGTCTGTGGCGGCGATGACTACGTGGACGCCGTCACCGTGCTGTCCGACGGGCGAATCCTCGTCGCGGGGGGCGCCATCGCGGGTCCTGGGAGCTGCTCGGGGAGGCAGTACCAGAGCCTGCTCTTCGCCCGGTACACCTCGGCGGGCGACCTGGACACCACCTTTGGCGACACGGGGGTGCGTACCTTCCAGATTTCCGCGGGCAACGCCACGCTGCATGCCGTCACGGTGGATTCGAGGGGGCGCATCGTCGGTGCCGGCACTGTGCAGCACGATGACCTGGACTTCGTCATCATGCGCCTGACGCCCACGGGCGCCGCCGATACGACCTTCAGCTCGGATGGACTGGCCTGGGATGACCTGGGCGCAGACGAGGACGGCCTGGCCGTTGTCACCCTGGCCGACGACCGCATCGTGGTGGCGGGAACCACGAATGCCAGCCGCAATCGCATGGCCTTGCGGCGCTACAACGTCAACGGCACGCCCGACTCGAGCTTCACGTACCGAAGCGCGTCGGATTGGCCTCGCCTCACCCCCCGGACCCTGCACCTGCTGGACGGGGGCAAGTTGCTGGTGGGCGGCAGCGGGCGGTGGAATGCGGGCACCGATTCCCCCAACAGCGGCGCGGTGACACGGGTCCACGCAAGCGGCAGCCCTGATACGAGCTTCGGCTGGGATGGCGATAGCGTCACCCACTGGTCCGCGCCAGGAGTCCAGCAGGAGCGGCTGGTGGGCACGGGCATCCTGCATGGCGGCGAGCTGGTCCTGGCGGTGGCCAGCACCATCAATGGCGCCACGGATGGCATCGGCCTCATCCACCTGTCCGCCGATGGGAAGACCGCCTTGCGGACGCACCGCACCAACCTGCCGGGCGCCGAGGTTGCCCTCGCCGCCGCGCTCGACACCGATGGCTCGATGTGCGTGGCGGGCCTCCGCGCCGACGAAGGCTCGTCCACCACGGCGCCCTTCGCGGCACGCTTCTGGCCCCACCGCTAAGCGGGGCGCCAGGGCCCCAAGCCCATGCGCTGGAGAATGACGTCCACCTCCTCGCGGGTGGACGTCGCATGCGACAGGACGGCCGGACGCATCCGGCCCTCACTCATGTCGCGCGCCCTTCCTGGCGCTGCCGCGCTCGGGCTTGCGGAGCTCCCGCTCCAGGGCATCCAGCCGGTCATTCCAGAAGCGCTCGTAGAAACGCAGCCAGTCGGCCGCTCCGGCCAGCGGCGCCGGCGCGAGACTGCACCGATGCGTGCGCCCCTCCACCGACCTGTTCACCAACCCCGCACGCTCCAGCGTCTTGACGTGCTTGGAAGCGCCCGCGAAGGACATGCTGAACGGCGCCGCCAGTTCGCCAATGCTCCTCGGTCCCGAGGACAGGCTGCGCAGCATCTCCCGCCGCGTCGGGTCGGAAAGCGCGTGGAAGACCGCGTCGAGCTGCTCGGAACGTTGCTGAACCATGGGGGTGACCATAACGACCTCCGCCCTAAATTAAACTACCCAGTTAAACAACATGCCAGAGGGGTGGGCAGGCGGGCAGCAGAAGGCGCTCGCGGACTACCCGCCCTTCGCGCGACGGCCGCGTCCCCAGGACCAGGCCAGAAGCACCAGCGGAATCAGGCCGGGGTTTCCGCCCCCTGCCGCCGCGCACCCGCCCGGCGCTGTTGCATCCCGCGGCTCGGAGCAGGGCAGCCACAGCCGGCACGCCGAGCCCGCCTTCACACAGGGATGCTCACCCTGCGCGCCGGTGCAGGCAGGCCCGAAGTGGCCCGCCTCGAGCCCCGCCACCGCGCAACTCCGGGTGCCGTCCGCCCGCGCGACACACGCCATGCCCACGGGGCAGTCCGCATGCGCACGGCACCACTGCGCGCAGGCGTCCACATCCGGGTCCACCAGCGTCCGGACGGGCGCGCCTCGCGAGGCGTCCTCGATGGCGACCTGGATGAAGTCCGCGTGCACGTCGACGCGGCTGTTCGTCCCCGTGGTGCAGGAGAGGTCACCAAACGAAGTCACACCGACCAGGCGCTCGACGCCGTCCTGTTCGATGAACACCGGGCCACCGCTGTCCCCGCCGCACGACATCGCTGGCGCCGCTTCGATGGAGAACGCGTCCGCTTCAACCGACGTGATTCGGGACAGGCCGCCACGGCGCAGGCCCGAGCCGCCCTCCCCGTCCGCGCCAAAGCCCACCACCCGCGCCAGCCGCCCCACGCCGTCAGCGGGAAACGCCCGCGCCGCCCAGGCCAGCGGAGCGACCGGCGCATCGCTGGCGAGAATCAACACGCCCAGGTCACTCACGCCCGGGCGCCACGCGGGATGGAGCCGGCCCTCCACCACGCGGATGCGCTGCGCGGCGGAGGCACGGGCTGTCTCCGCGGCGAACACCACCGAGAACACCCGTGGAGCATCCGCGTTCTCCACGCAGTGCGCCGCCGTCAGCACCACCCGAGGCGCCACCAGCGTGCCCGTGCAGAGCACGCGAGCCGCCTCGTCAGGCTCCCCACAGAAGGGCGGGACGGGAACGATGGCGGCCACCGTGGGGAAGCCCGGCTCGGGCGCTCCGCCCACCACGGCCCGCCGCGCCGGGGTGAGCGTCTCCGGGGAGACGGGAACGACAGAAGGACCGCACGCTCCCGCCGCCAGCAGGAGTCCCACGGCGGCGGACGTGACGTCACTCGCTGTCGAAGTCGCCCTGCGGAACATCCGTGGCGACGCCCGCGACATCCCAGTACTTCCACTCACCCGTCTTCTCCCCCTTCTCGTACTGGCCCTGCACGGCCAGCGCGCCATGGGGGTGCCACTCCGAATAAGCGCCCTGCGAGCGATGCCCCGCCAGCGTCCCTTCCGCCCACTTCGAGCCGTCCGAGCGCCAGGCGGTCCACTTCACCGGGCCGGAGCCGGGTGAATGGAGCTCCTCGCGGTTCTTCTGGCCCTCCTCGTAGTAGAGGGTCCACAGGCCCTGCTTGAGCCCGCCACGATAGTCACCTTCGAACTGCTTCACGCCGTCCTCGAAGTAGCTGACCCAGCGGCCCTCCATCTTCCCGTCGACGTAGGTGCCTTCCGTCTTCAGCGCCCCGGTGGCGTGCCACTCCGCCCAACGGCCGTGCTTCTTCCCGTCGGGCCGGGCACACCACTGGAGGACTCCGTCGGGCGGCGCGCGGCCCTGAAGCTGCGCGCCATCAGGACAAGGCCCGGAAGCCCGGTTGCAGCCCAGGGCCATCCCCGCGACGAGCACCCGCACCGCACCTGTCAGCACGCGCTTCTTCAACTGCACGAACCCACGCCGCTGCAGCTGCAGTTGTTGCGCGCGAACGAGTAATCATCCGACGCCGCCGCGAAGCTGCCCAGGCCGTAGTCGTGCTTGGCGCAGTCCTGCGTGTAGGCCGTGGTGCCCACGCAACGCGGCAGGCTGGTGACGCCGCAGCCCTGCCCGCAACGGCCCTTGCAGCCGTTGCCCGAGCCGCCGGTGCAGCCGCAGCCCATGCCCGCCGTGCGGTAGTAGCCAGAGCCGATGTACTGCCGGCCGCAGGAGCAGGAGATGTGCGTCCAGCCGCGCTCGGACACGTACTCGTACGCCGTGAGGACCTCGCCCACGGGGACGATTTGCATGAAGCTCGTCTGGCGCTCGGCGGCGTCCTCGACGCGGGTGCGGCCCTCTTCGGGGAGCTCGCGGGCAAGCCCCTCCATCAGCGACGCGAGCAGGTGCGAATGGGCCGCGTCCAACGGGCTGCCCGACGGCATGAACTGGCCTACGCCCTGATTGAAGTCGATGTGGAACCCGATGACGGGGTCGCCAAAGTCGTACGTCACCTCGACGACGTTGGCCTGCGTCTCCACCGCGAGCATCCGCACCACAGCCCCCCCGGAGCCGTACGTGGCCTCCAGCGTCGTCGCGTCGTGCTGAAGGACCTTGAAGCCCTCCTGCGCGATGGACTGTTCAGGCGGCGCGCCGGAACAGCCCACCACGACCGCCAGCGACAGGGCACAGAGCAGCAGCCTTTTCATGTCTCTCTCGATTCCAGGGCGTGAAATTCTCAATGCCCGAGAATCTAGAAACATACACACATGGGCGTCAACGGGCTTACCCTGAAATCAATACCATCCCGGCTTAGGCTCGACACCCCGGCGATGGACGCCGGTCTCAGGAGAGTCCCATGCCCCAGAATCGCGCAACCCTGATGTGCATTGCCGCCCTGCTGATGGCTGGCTGTGGTGGAGCCATGGACGAAGCCACGGCGGAGCCTGCCACGACGGAGTCCGCGTCCCAGGCGCTCTACCCGGAGTATGACCCGGACATCCACTGCCTGGTCTCGTCCCAGTACGTGTCCTGCCGCAGCGGACCGACGATGTACGCCTACTACAGCCCGGACTGGGGCTACTACATCAACCGCGACGTCTGTGGCCGCAACGGGCCGCTCATCTGTCCGCTGTACTGATTCACAGGACGGGCATCCATCCCCGGCGCGGGCGGTGCTATCAAGCACCGCACCATGCCTGAAACGCCCCCTTCCCTGTTCGATGCGGTGCCCGCGGAGATGGACTTTCCTTCCGACGAGCGCCGCATCCAGGCCTTCTGGAAGGACCGCCGCATCTTCGAGCGCTCGCTCGAAACGCGTGAGGATGCCCCCAGCTTCGTCTTCTACGAGGGCCCGCCGACCGCCAACGGCCTGCCGCACAACGGCCACGTCCTCACGCGCGTCATCAAGGACCTGTTCCCCCGCTACAAGACGATGACGGGCCACTACGTCCCCCGCAAGGCCGGCTGGGACACCCACGGCCTGCCCGTGGAGGTGGAGGTCGAGAAGGAACTGCGCATCCACGGCAAGGCGGAGATTGAGCGCTACGGCGTGGAGCCCTTCACCGAGCGCTGCATCGAATCCGTCTTCCGCTACACCTCCGAGTGGGAGCGGCTCACCGAGCGCATCGGCTTCTGGGTGGACCTGAATCAGGCCTACGTCACCTACCACCGTCCGTTCGTGGAGAGCGTGTGGTGGGCGCTGGCGGAGCTGCACCGCAAGGGCCTGCTGTACCAGGGCCACAAGGTGGTGTGGTGGTGGCCGCAGGGCGGCACCGCGCTGAGCGCCGCGGAGGTGGGCCTGGGCTACAAGACGGTGGACGACCCGAGCGTCTACGTCGCCTTCCCGCTGCGCGACACGCCGGACACCGCGCTGGTGGTGTGGACGACCACGCCCTGGACGCTGCCGTCCAACATGTACGCGGCCGTCAACCCGGGCGTGGACTACGTCACCGTGGACGCGGGCGAGCGCAAGCTCATCGTCGCCGCGGCGCTGCGCGAGGCGCTGGCGAAGAAGCTCAAGCAGGACCTGCCGGTGCTCGCCACGCAGAAGGGCAGCGACCTGGTGGGCCAGCGCTACCAGCCGCCCTTCGACCTCTACCACCAGCGCGCGGGCGACACGCGGCTGCCGCTGAAGGACGGCGGTGAGGACGCGCAGGCCTGGCGCGTGCTGGGCGCGGACTTCGTGACGCTCGACAGCGGCACGGGCATCGTCCACATCGCCCCGGCTTTTGGCGAGGACGACTACGAGGCCTTCCGCAAGGACAAGGCCCGCTTCGCCCAGCCGGAAGCGCTGGAGCTGTTCTGCGCGGTGAAGCCGGACGGCACCTTCTCCGACGACGTGCCGCTCGTCGCGGGGCGCTTCGTGAAGGAGGCGGACAAGGACATCCAGCGCCACCTGAAGGAGCGCGGGCTGGTCCTCTTCACGGAGCAGTACAAGCACGAGTACCCCTTCTGCTGGCGCGCGGACGACGACCCGCTCATCCAGTTCGCCCGGCCCGCCTGGTACATCCGCACCACGTCCGTGAAGGACGAGGCGATTGCCAACAACCGCGCCGTCAACTGGGTGCCCGAGCACATCAAGGAAGGCCGCTTCGGCGACTTCCTGGCCAACAACGTGGACTGGGCCCTGTCGCGCGAGCGCTACTGGGGCACGCCGCTGCCGCTCTGGGTGCACTCGGAGACGGGCGAGGTGGAGGCCATCCCCTCGCTCCAGGCGCTGCGCGAGAAGCCGGGCAACAACGTGGCCGCGGTGGAGGCGGAGCTGAATGCCTTCCTCGCGGGCAAGCCCCACGAGGCCAACGCCAGACACCTCATCGTCCACAAGCCGTGGATCGACAAGGTGACGTTCGAGAAGCCCGGCATGCCGGGGCGCTTCCAGCGCGTGCCCGAGGTCGTCGACGTGTGGTTCGACTCCGGTTGCATGCCCTTCGCGCAGTGGGGCTTCCCGCACGCGCCGGGCTCGCGGGAGATCTTCAACCGCGCCTTCCCCGCGGACTTCATCTCCGAGGCCATCGACCAGACGCGTGGCTGGTTCTACTCGCTGCTGATGGTGAGCACGCTCCTCTTCGACGAGGAGACGCAGGCTCGCATGGGCCTGTCACCCCAGCGCGGCTGGCCGCAGCCGTACAAGAGCTGCATCGTGCTGGGCCACGTCTCCGACAAGGAGGGGCGCAAGGAGTCCAAGTCCAAGGGCAACTACACGCCGCCGGAAATCATCCTGGACGAAGTGCGCATGGACTTCGCGGTCCTCACTGCCACGGAGGCCGGCGTTCCGGGTGAGCCGGGCGTGGCGCTCATCGCTCGCGAGGACCTGGAGGGCCTGGACATCCAGGAGGGCGCCAAGGTGCAGCTCTTCCGGCCAGACCGTCCGGACGTGGTCATCACCGCGACGGTGAAGGCGCACAAGAAGCTCAAGCGCCGCGTGCTGCTGCTGGCGCCCGCTGACCTGCAGACGCTGGACGTGGCGCCCTCCGCGCGTGGCGCCAGTGTCATGCCGGTGGAGGTGCCCCGGTTGGCGCCTTCCGAGCGCGTGGTGCTGAAGGACCCCGCCGCCAAGGCGCCGGGCGCGGACGCGTTCCGCTGGTTCTTCTACGCGGCGAGCCCCACCTGGTCGAACACGCGGCACTCGCTGAGCAACGTGCGACTGTTGCAGAAGGACTTCCAGGTCAAGCTGCGCAACGTCTACTCGTTCTTCACCATCTACGCGAACATCGACGGTTTCAACCCGGCGGCCGGCAACACGGACGCGACCGACTCGCCGTGGGAAGCCATCCGCCGCAGCCAGGGCTGGCGTGAGGTGAAGGCGCGGCCGGTGCTGGACCGCTGGATTCTGTCCGAGGTCCACCTCACCCTGCGCGACGTCACCAGCGCGCTGGACACCTACCAGGTCTACGACGCGGCCCAGCGGATGGTGGCGCTGGTGGACGCGCTGTCCAACTGGTACCTGCGCCGCAGCCGGTCGCGCTTCTGGGCGCCGGGCTTCGAACAGGACAAGCAGGACGCGTACTTCACGCTCTACGAGGCGCTCACCACCATTGCCTCGCTGTCCGCGCCCTTCATCCCCTTCTTCGCCGATGAGATGTGGGGCAACCTGGTGCGCAAGCCCTGGCCCACCACGCAGCCGGAGAGCGTCCACCTGGCGCGCTTCCCCACCGTGGATGCGTCCCTCATCGACGAGGGGCTCGCGGCGGAGATGGGCGCGGTGAGGGACCTGGTCTCCCTGGGCCTCAAGGTGCGCACGGACAACCGCCTCAAGGTGCGCCAGCCGCTGTCGCGTGCGGACGTCATCCTGGCGCGCAAGGAGCTGACGGACCGCGTGGCGGTGTATCGCGACCTCATCGCGGACGAACTGAACGTCCACGAGGTGCGCTTCGTGGAGCCGGGCAGCCCGGAGGCGGACGTGGTGCGCTTCCGCGTCCGGCCCAACCTGCGCGCGGTGGGCGGACGGCTGGGCCCCAAGCTGGCCCCGGTGCGCAAGGCCTTCGACACGGGTGACGGCGCCGCGCTGCACCGCGAGTTGCTCCAGACGGGCCGCGTGGCCATGACGGTGGCCGGCGAGGACCTGGTCTTCACCGCCGAGGAGCTGGAGACGCTGGTGGAGGCCAACCCCGGCTACGCCGCCGCCGGCATGGGCGTGGGCGTGGTGGTGCTCCACACCGAGCTGACCGAGTCCCTGGTGGATGAGGGCCTGGTGCGCGAGCTGCTCGCCCGCGTGCAGGGCGCGCGCAAGGACATGGAGCTGGGCTACACCGACCGCATCCAGCTCTGGGTGGACGGCGACGCGCGCGTGAAGCGCGTGACGGACGAAGCACGGGAGTTGATCGCTCGGGAGACGCTGGCCTCCAGCATCCTCGTGGGCCCCGAGGGCCTCACCGGCAAGGAAGAAGAAGCCAGCATCAACGGCCTGCCCGCGCGCATCCGCGTGGAACGGGCCTGAGCCGCGAAAAAACACGGGCTGCCTCATCCCCGCGATGAGGCAGCCCGCAAGTCACGGCACCCCGGCGCTGCCCTTCCCACGTGAAAAAGGGCCGTGCCAGCCTTCACTCAGCTCAAGGTGAAGGTCGTGTCGTTCCGGTACAGCAACGCCTGGGACCCGTTGGAAGCGATGGCGCAGAACAGCTTTCCCGTTGCCAGCTTCATGACGTCATTCCCCGGCTTCGAATATTTCGACATTTACTGCTTTTGCTCGATTACTAAAACGTAAGACAGGCTGTCAATCAAGACCCAGACCCCTGTCCGCCACGACGCCCAGACTCGCTTCTTCCTGGACGGAGCCGCGCGAAGCCCCGCCCTGCGGTGTCACCCTCCGTCAGGACTGAGCGGTGGGACGGACGATGATTTCGTTCACGTCCACGTCGTCGGGTTGCTCGATGGCGAAGGCGATGCTCCGCGCAATGGCCTCCGGCGGAATCGCCACCCGCCGGTATTCGCGCATGCCCTCGCGCGCGACCGGATCGGAGATGGAGTCGGCGAGCTCGGAGGTCGTCACGCCCGGTGAAATGACGGTGACCCTGATGTCGCCGCCAACCTCCTGCCGCAGGCCCTCGGAGATGGCGATGACGGCGTACTTGGTCGCGCAGTACACGGCGGCCGTGGGCACCACCTGGTGGCCACCAATGGAGGAGAGGTTGATGAACTGGCCGGAGCGCTGCGCCTGCATGATGGGCAGCCCCGCGGCGATGCCGTGCAGGACGCCGCGGATGTTGACGTCAATCATCCGGTCCCACTCCTCGACCTTGAGCGCCTCCAACTTCGACAGCGGCATCACGCCCGCGTTGTTGATGATGACGTCGATGCGGCCGTGCTCGGCGCGGACGAAGCCCATGAAGGACTCGACGTCGTCCCGCTTCGTGACGTCCAGCTTCCGGTAGCGCGCGGAGCCGCCCTCCGCGCGGATGGCGGACACCAGGGTTTCGAGCCGGTCCGTCCGGCGCGCGCCCAAGACAACGTGCGCCCCACGCTTCGCGAGCAGGCGAGCCGTCGCCTCCCCGATTCCGCTGCTCGCTCCGGTGATGGCAATGACCTTCCCTTCAATTCCAGACATATGGATGCGCCTCGTGACTGCGGAGTGGATGACCGCAATCTGTGCGCTGGCGCCGCTGAAGCGATATGCCGATGCTGCCGGGTTCTTGCCCAATCCTGCACGAACGGATGAATCCCCTGGCCCGGAGGTACGGGCCGCATACGCTCCTCCCCCCAATATCCGGCCGAGCTGGCCGGGGCACTCGGTGGGCGATGAGGGCCCCTCGCAGTTCAGCCGGGAGTACAGCCGGCTGTCTGGCGCGCCGCCCTCGCGAGACGTCTCCCGGCTGCGGAGGCCAGGCACCGGCCCGGCAGGCCAATGCGTCAACTTGACGCACACTTCACTGCCATCGCCGGGATATGACGTGCGGGTGTCCACCGCGCCGACTCACACCGAGGCGCCGTCGCCTGACGTCCTGTCCTCGCCCCCGCGCTCCGCCTTCCGACGCTCCACCGGGGACATGGCGGCGCGATTGTCCTCCAGCGACATCGCGCTCGGGTGGCTGGTCCGCCTGCGCTGGCACGCCGTCGCCGGACAAGCGCTGACGGTGGGCGTTGCCGTCCGGGTGCTGGAGCTGGAGTTGCCCGTGATGCCCCTGCTGGCCCTGGTGGCCACGACGGCGGTGTCCAACCTGCTCCTCGCGCTCTGGCTCCGCCGCGAGCCCGAGGTCCGTCCCGGCCTGCTGGGCGCCGTGCTCGCGTTCGACACCGCGCTGCTGACGGGGCTGCTCGCGCTGTCCGGTGGCCCGGCCAACCCGTTCGCCATGCTGTATCTCGTCCACGTGACGCTGGCGGCCATCGTGCTGGGCCCCCGTTGGACGGCGCTCATCGCGATGCTGTCGGTGCTGGGCTCGACCAGCCTCTTCGCCTGCCATGTCCCACTGCCCGACACGGTGAACCCGCCGGGCAGCCACGGCCTGGACTCGCTCCACGTCGTGGGCATGTGGGTCGCCTTCACGCTGACGGCGCTCATCATCGGCTTCGTCGTCGCCCGCGTGGCCGCCGCGCTGAGAGACCGGCATGCCGCGCTGGCGCGCACGCAGCGGCTGGCGGCGCGCGCGGAGAAGCTGGCGTCGCTGTCCACGCTGGCGGCCGGCGCGGCACACGAGCTGGGCACGCCGCTGGGCACCATCGCCATCGCGGCCAACGAACTGGACGCGCTCATCCTGGAGGCGCCCCAGGAAGCGCTGGAGGATGCCCGCCTCATCCGGGACGAGGTGGAGCGCTGCCGGGACATCCTGGAGCGCATGAGCGCCCGCGCCGGACAGACGATGGGCGAGGTCCCCGAACGGACGACGCCGAGCGACGTGCTCGCCCGCCTCCGGGAACAACTGGGCACCGCCGACCAGGCGCGCCTCCAACTCGAGCCCGGCCCGGACGTGCCCTTCTGGTGCCCCGTGCGAGGACTGGTGCAGGTCCTGACGAACCTGGTGCGCAACGGGCTGCATGCCAGCGAGGCCACCGGAGCGAACGTCGTGGTGTCCGCGCACCGCGAGGAGGACCGCCTGCGCTTCATCGTGGAGGACCGGGGCACCGGCATCCCGCGCGCGCTGCTGCCCCGGCTGGGCGAGCCCTTCTTCACCACCAAGCCCGCGGGCCAGGGCATGGGGCTGGGCCTGTTCCTCACCCAGACGTACGCCGAGCTGTGTGGAGGCCGCCTGGAGCTCAGCTCCGAGGAGGGACAGGGAACGCGCGTGACGCTGGAGCTGCCCTTGAGGAAGGAGTCGTCCGATGCCACCAGGTGAAGCCCCCGCCACGGTGCTCGTCACCGACGACGACGAGCGATTCCGAGAGCGGCTGGTGCGCGCCTTCGTGCGGCACGGCTTCCAGGCTCACGGCGCGGCCAGCGCGCACGCGGCGCTCGAGGCCGCGCGGGCGTTGCGTCCGGGTTACGCCGTCGTCGACCTGCGCCTGCCCGACGGCTCCGGCCTGGAGTTGGTGCGCGAGCTGAAGGCCCTGGACGCGAACACCACCGTCGTGGTGCTGACGGGCTACGGCAGCATCGCCACGGCGGTGGAGGCCGTCCGGCGAGGCGCCACACACTACCTGGCCAAGCCCGCGGACGTGGACGACATCCTGCTGGCCTTCGCCGGCGCCACCCTCCCCTCCGGGCAGGAGGCCGCGCTCACCCACGAGGTGCCCTCCCTGGCGCGCGCGGAGTGGGAGCACATCCAGCGCGTGCTCGCCGACTGTGGGGGCAACATCTCCCAGGCCGCCCGGTTGCTGCGCATCCAGCGGCGGAGCCTGCAACGCAAGCTGTCCAAGTACCCCGTTCCCAAGTGAGCCCCCGGGGTGCGTCAGCAAGACGCACGAAACGCGGCGCCCAAGCCGGTAGGGTGGAAGGTGTCAGGAGGTCCGATGTCCCCGCCACGCGCGAGTGCGCTGCTGCTCACCATCGTCGTGTCCGCCGGAGGCTGTACCAAGACGCCCACCGAGGAGGTCCGGAAGGAAGCCAACGGCAGCATCCAGTGCCAGACGCTCCAGCACCTGGCCTGCACGGGCCTCTACGGCGAGGGCGGCACCGGGTGGGCGACCCGGGCGATTCCCCCCGAGGTGCGCCCCTACGAGCCCGGCCTCCAGCTCTGGAGCGACGGCCTGGACAAGACGCGCTTCATCTACCTGCCGCCCGGCACGAAGGTGGACACGTCCAAGAGCGACGAGTGGCGCTTCCCCGTGGGCACGAAGCTCTGGAAGGAGTTCAGTTGGAAGGGGCGGCCCATCGAGACGCGCTTCCTCTGGAAGCGCCCGGACGGGAGCTGGCTGCGGACCACCTACCGCTGGAGCGACGACGGGAAGACGGCGCTCGAGTTGACCAGCGGTGAGAAGGACGTGCCCGGCACGGAGGGCTACGAAATCCCCAGCCAGCAGGACTGCCAGTCCTGCCACCGAGGTCGCGGCGACGAGGTGCTCGGCTTCGAGGCCGTCGCGTTGGCCCACGACGGCGCGCGAGGCCTCACGCTGGCGAAGCTGGTGGAGGAGGGACACCTGAGCCACCCGCCCGCGCAGGTGCCCCGCATTCCTGGCACGCCGGTGGAGCAGGCCGCCCTGGGCTACCTGCACATGAACTGCGGCGTGTCGTGCCACAGCGCCAACCGCATGGCGCTGGGCAACAGCTCCGGCCTGCACCTGCGCCTGGAAGCGGGCGAGCTCGGCTCCGTGCAGGAGACGGACACCTGGCGCACGTCCGTGAATGTGAAGGCGCTCATCCAGACGTCGGGCATGTTCGGGAAGAGCTCGCAGCGCGTCGCGCCGGGTGACGTCCAGCACAGCTCGCTGCTCTACCGGATGGGCCAGCGCGGGGACTTCATGCAAATGCCACCCCTGGGCACCCTCGTGGTGGATGAACAGGGTCGGGCGCTCATCCAGCGCTGGATTGAAGCGATGCCCGTGAAGAAGGGGGGGTAGGCGCCATGCTCTACTCAGGGGTGTTGCTCCTCCACTCCTGGCTGCGCTGGGCGGTGGTGGTGCTGGGAGTGCTCGCGCTCGTGAGGGCGCTGATGGGCTGGGCGCGAGCCCGTGACTGGACGCCCGACGACCGGCGGCTCCAGGTCTTCTTCGTCTCCGCCTTCGATATCCAGATGCTGCTGGGGATGACGCTCTACTTCGCGCTCAGCCCCGTCACGCCCCGGAGCCTGGACGCGCTGCGGATGGGCATGTCCATCAGCCACCTGCGCTTCTTCAGCCTGGAGCACCCACTGCTGATGCTCCTGGCCCTCACGGCCGCGCACGCCACCTCCGCGATGACGCGGCGGGAGGCGCCCGCCCAATCCAAGCACCGCACCTGGGCGGTGGGGCTCCTGCTGGCCATGCTGTTCGTCGCACTGGCCATTCCCTGGCCCGGCTTGCCCCACGGACGGCCCTGCTCCGGGACTTCTAGCCAGACAAACCGTTAGAGTGCCGCGCATGCGCGGACACAGAAACTGGGCAGGCACGTCAGTGATTGCGGTGACGCTTTGGCTCGCTTGCGGCGTGGCGATGAGCGGCTGTGGAAGGGGCAAGGAGCGCGCGGCGCTCGCCACGAAGCTGGAGCAGCGCATCCGCTCCGCCACGGAGGTAGGAGATGCCTTCCACCTGTCGGAGGTGACGGACTTCGACTGGGACACCCTCCACGTCTTCACGCCCTACGTGGTCGCGGAGGAAGTCCGCCAATCGCTCGGCAACGACTGGTCCGGCGCGCGAGACATCTACGAATCGGAATGTCTGCTCGTCTTCGTGAAGGAAGGACGGGTCGTCATGGACCTCGAATTCCCTCGGATGAAGGGGGACTTCTCGGCCATGAAGAAGTACCGCTTCTCGCGCGATGAGGCCCGGTTCGCCGCGCCCAAGGACGGCAGGCGCCTGACGCACGCGATGGATGCGCCCTGAGTCTCCGGACGCGGCGGCGTGCCTCGGCCCGCGAGGAGAGGCACGCCCGCGAGCACCGCTAAGCTTTCACCCACTTGCTTAGGAGCACGTCCCAGCGCATCTCCTTGCCATGAAGCGGCTCGGCCTGGTTGCTCGCGAAGCTGCCCGTCGCCGTCACGTTCGTGCACCCAATGGCCGCCAGGTAGGCAAGACAGTCCGTGGTGAACTGATTGGCCTGGCTGTGATTGTGGGCCCCCATGGCGCCATACATCTTCGAGCTGCCAGGACCGTCGTAAGTGAAGTTCTGCACGTAGTACAAAGGCACGTCAGTCGCTCCTCGTGAAGGCGTTGGTTGCCGTCCCGACTATCGCACTTTCCGCCCCTCCTGCTAAAGTGCGCTCGGAGCAACATCCCAGAGGGAGGCCCCCCGCACACGACGCGTCAGGGCCCCACCTCCACCGCCCCGGCGGCTCCTGCCGGGCGACGGCTTCAGCCGGGTCAGCACCGGGCTCTCGCGCATCGTGAAGTAGCCGGCGCCGCGCGGAACGCATAGCGCTTGCGGCAGGTGCGCAGCATCCAGGCGAACCTGGACCGCGCTATGCCTTCAGCGCGGCCACCAAATCGCCCGCGGCCAGCCATGAAACGGATTCCGCGGAGGTGTGGAGGAAGCGCAGCGCATAGCCCTCGCTGCCGGCCGGGAGCGAGGGGTGGTCCGTCATCCCCGCGAAGAACGTGGGCGCCGAGCCAGGCGCGAAGGCGTGGCTGGTGGCATCCACTTCAAGGCCACGCAGCCTACGCAGGAAGGCGGCGGTGTCCTCGTCCGAGCCCCGCTTCAGGACGGACACCGTGCCATCCCGGCGCCGGACCTGCACCGTGCGACTGCGCGCGGCGACGTGAAGGCAGGCCAGCTCCCAGGGCGTGGGGCGGGCGCCGGTTCCGAAATAGGCCAGGGTGTCCTTTCCAAGGTTCGCGAGCTCGCCTCGCGAGCTGTGCACACTCTGGAAGCCATCCTCGGGAGGAACCTTCACATCCACCCAACGGAGCTGCTTCTCGACGAGGTCGATGACGAGCGGCGTCGGTCCCCAAGGACAGCCGCGTCAGCCGGTTGACGGCCAGTGCATACACGCGCTCGGCGGCCTCGAGCGCCGTGGGCTTGAGGAACGGCTCGGACGGAGACAAGCGACGGTGACAGATGGGACACGCGCTGTAGTCGCTTCCGTCGTAACACCGCTCGCAGACCAGGTGGGCGCACGGCGACAGCGCACGCACCGTGCCCTGCGCGCCGCAGTGGATGCACGGCTGTTCCGGCGACTGGAACAACCAGCCCAGCATCCGCTGCACGTACAACTGCCGGGTGTCGTGCGGCACGCTCTCGGGGAAGTTCCGGAACAATGGAACGAAGGGCCGGTTGGCTCCCCGGAGCGCCGCACAGTTGTCGTAGATGAAGCGGCCGGAAGCCGCCATGATCTCGGTGGGCAGCGCGAGCAGCGCCTCCCGGAGCGCGCCGTCCAGCGTGTAGCCCCCCCCCCGCGAGGTCTGCCTCCAGGGCATCCATGCCTTGCTCCCGCGCCTGCGAGTCACCGCTGGGCGCAAATCCCGAGGGGAGGAAGACAAGCCCCGTGGTCCGGAGCAGCAGCGCGGCTGTATCGCCCATCACGTCGAGCGAAGGGGAGCCCATGGTGACTCCAGACGAGAGGAAAAAACGGGGCGGAGAGCGGATCCGCTACCTCTAAACGCCCGATCATGAATCTCGCACGCGCTCAGGCGGCGCGCCGCAGATGGACCTTGCGGAGGATAGGACTGGCACGCCGCTGGGCGTTGCGAGCGTGCAGGTAGGCATGGACGCGCCGCATGAGCTTCTGGAGGGTGCGGCAGCGATGGTTGCGAGTGACGTTGGCGTGGAGGTCCAGCCAGACGCGCTCAATGCGATTGGCGTCCGGGCAGTAAGGCGGCAGGAAGTGGAGGACAATCCGGCCGCCGAGTTGCTCGAGCGCCTTTGTCGTATTCTGGCTGCTGTGGATGGAGGCGTTGTCCAGGATGAGGTGGATTCGTGGGGCGCCAGGGTACTCACCGGCGATGCGCCAAAGCAGTTGGATGAAGAGTGAGCAACTCCCGTGTCCACGTCGGGTGGCACCAACCCACCTCTTCGGGAGTACCCGCCAGCACGCGCGAGAGAATGGCGAGGAAGCGCTCATCCACCTTCGCCTCGCCATTGGCCGCTCTGCGGTCCACCAGGGCTTTACGCCGTCCCCTCAGGTAGCGATTGACCGCAGAGACAACTGTGGAGGTGGCGCACGCCAGAGCACGCGCTACCTGCCTGCGCGATTCGCCGCGCGACACTCCCACCACCGCCATGCACCGCCGCAGGGTGAGCGGGCAGCCGCTCCTTTCACCCCAACGGATGAGGGAGCGACGCTGCAGCCGCGAAAGACGGGGCCTACCTTTGTCCCTGGGCGGGACCTTTCTGATTCCTGGTCTTCTGCGCACACAGAGCCGAGCGGGATGTGCCCCTGCCTCTTCCTGTCGCCCCGCGCGCCTGCCCGCTCACCAACCTCGATCGAGAATCACGAGCGGTGGTTTAAGCCCAAGCACCCACAGTGGCCTGGAAGCCCACGCCCCTGCAGCCTGACGCCTGGATGGGACGCTTGGGCCCGCATGTGCCCCGAGGGGCGGCACAGCCTCTGCTCCGGCCCGGCGCACAGCCCGCGTGTCACCCTCCTGCGGCCCTTCTTGGCCCCTCTTCACCAGCCCGACGCCCTCAACAGGGCTCCTATCCGTCTACACTTGACTACGATTCGTCGATTTACTAATCCTCATCCCATGAAGCCAATCCTTGCCAAAGCGGCGGCACTCGCGAACCCCAATCGGCTGCAGATCCTCGAACTGCTGGAGGCCCCAAGCCTGCACTTTGGCCCAGGGCAATTCGACGAAAGCGCGGGCGTGTGCGGTCTGTACATTTCAGAGAAGTTGGGCATTTCGGCGCCCACCGCATCCGCGCATTTGAAAGTGCTGACCCAGGCGGGATTCCTGACTTCTTTGCGGATCGGAAAATTCACTTACTTCAAGCGAGTGCCCGCCGCGATGGACGAATTCGCCGAAGAGATCCGCAAGCTTTGAGCAAGCGATTGCGCGCCTGCTGATTTCTCCCACTGAACCAGACCGCATAAGGACCTGAATCCCCTTGCAGGGGATGACTGCACATCAACGATTAGTCATTTAGCTAATTATCAAACCAAATCTCCCGCCCTCATCGGCCGACCATCACTTCCCGCCAACCACGTTAAATATGAAAAACTCCACCAGAATTTATCTGCTGTCATTTATCAGCTTTTTGATCGGAACCGCCGAATACATCATTGCCGGCATTCTTGATCAGATCGCGCAAGACCTGAATTTGCCCGTGCCGGTCATCGGCCAGATGATCACCGTGTTCTCGATTGCCTTCGCCGTCGGCACGCCACTCGTTATCACCCTCACGTCCAGCGTCGACCGCAAGAAGTTGCTGATCTTCTTCATGCTCGTCTTCGCCGCCGCCAATCTGGTTACCTTGGCACTAAGCGATTATGGCTGGTTGAACGCGTCGCGCGCCGCCTCTGGACTGAGCGCGGGCGTCGTGGAAGTCATCGCGTTGACCCTGGCCGCCACGCTCGCCGCACCCGGAAAGAAGGCCGGCGCCATTGCGATGGTCGTCATCGGTTTCAGCGCGGCCTTGGTCGTTGGCGTCCCGCTGGGGCGCGTAATTTCCGGCATCATGGACTGGCGGTACATCTTCGCCGGTCTGGGCGTACTGACGCTCGCGTCGCTGGTCCTGGTCGTTCGTGCCATTCCCAGCACCCGGGGCGAGGCCGCCGTGCCGCTGAAGCATCAACTCAAGCTGCTGAAGAATGGCCAGATATCCATCGTCTATGTCATGACGTTTTTCTGGATCAGCGCCTTTTCCATTATCTATTCCTACATATCGCCGTACCTTGCCAACGTCGCCCGCATGGCTGACGGCACCATCAGCATCATGCTGTTGATCTGTGGCATCGCAAGCATCATCGGTTCCAGGCTGGGCGGTTGGTTCACCGACAAGTCCGGCTACGCACCCACGCTGCTTGCCGGGTTTGCCGTCCACTGCGCAACGCTGGGGTTGTTCTTCCTCTTCGGACAGTCCGCCTGGATCATGTACGCGTTGTTGATCACGTGGTCCCTATCCGCCTGGTCTTCCGGCCCCGCCCTGCAATTTCGCCTGATCAGCCTAGCTCCGGAATCCACCAGCATCATCTTCAGTTGCTATACCTCGATGATCCAGTTCGGCATGGCCGCGGGAGCGATTGCGGGCGGCGTGGTGATCCAAATCGGTTCGCTGGATCAGCTCCCAAGCGTCGGCGCGGCCAGTGTCCTGGTGTCGCTGGTACTGTTGGCGACGGTGGCTTCGGAAAAAGCAAGGTCAGGGCACAAACTCGGTTTGCCAGGAAGAAAAGCCTGACTCCGGCGTCTATCGTGCGACGGTCTCGCCTGCGACCATGGGACGAGCGCTGGCCTCGGTGGGCGCGCGGCGGAAGCGGCCCCGCCCTGTGGTGCGCTGCCCCTGGCCCGAGCGTCAGCGGCAGCAGCGGCTGTGGCAACTGAAGTGCCGGGCGGTCTACGCCCGGCCCGAGGAGCCCGTCTGCTACGAGGACGAGATGGACGTGCATCTCAACCCCAAGGTGGGGCCCGATTGGATGCTGCCTGGAGAGCGGCGAGAGGTCGTCACTCCGGGCAACAACCAGAAGCGCTACGTGGCCGGAGCGCTCAACTCACGTACGGGCGAGCTGACGTGGGTGAAGGGGGAGCGGAAAACGAGTGCTCTCTTCATCGAGTTGGTGCGCGCGGTGAGCGAGGCCAACCCCATGGCCAGACGCCTGCACTTCATCCTGGACAACGCGGCCACGCACTCCAGCAAGAAGACAAAGAAGGCGCTGGCCGAGATGGGCGAACGGATGGTGCTGCACTTCCTGCCGCCGTACTGCCCCGAGGGCAACCGCATCGAGCGGGTCTGGTGGGACGTGCATGCCAACGTCACCCGCAACCACCGGTGCAAGAAGATGTCGGCGCTCATTGCCGAGGTGGATGCCTATCTGGAAGCTCGCAACGCTCAGCAGACTGCGAGTCCGCTGCTGCGCGCCGGTCCCGCTCGACGCGCAGCATGAGATCGTTCGAGAATTACAAGCGGTCGCTTAGAGTGAGAAGGAAGCACACCCAGGGCCGCCCCGAGGGAAACCCTACCAGGGCCCGGCGGGGCGCCGCTACCGTTGTAGCACGCGGTTGTCCCCCCCTACGCGGGCCAGCCCTCGCGACTCAGCGCGCCCCCCTGCCTGAGCCTGGCGAGCGCTCCGCCTACAAACTTCCCGGTGCACTTCACCCGTGTCCTCGAGGAGCGTCAGCCCTCGTGGACCTGGACCGGACGGAGCCGTCAGACTGCGAGACATGAACCTCTCGCGAGCCGCCCTTCTCGTCCTGCTCCAGCCGCTGGCCGTCCAGGCCGCGGAGTACCGTGTGGGCCCTGACCAGCAGTACACCCGCCTGGGTGACGTGCCTTGGGAGTCACTCGAGCCCGGAGACACCGTCTTCGTCCACGCACGGCCCACGCCCTACGCGGAGAAGTGGGTCCTGGGCCGCCGGGGCACAGCCGCCGCGCCCATCACCGTGCGCGGCGTGAAGGACGCGCAGGGCAACCTGCCCGTCATCGTCGGCGAGAACGCCACCACGCGCTCGCAGCTCAACTATTGGGGCGAGGAGCGCGGCATCCTGAAGATTGGTGGCTCCAACCGGCCCGCGGACACAATGCCCGCGCACCTGGTGGTGGAGAACCTCCACCTGCGCCGGGCACGCGGCGCCTTCACCGGCCGCAACGGCGCGTCCACCTACCTGGACAACGCCGCCGCCATCTTCATCGAGAAGGGCGAACACATCACCATCCGGGGCTGCGTGCTCGAGGACAGCGGCAACGGCCTGTTCGTCGCCAACCAGGCGTCGAATGTCACCGTCGAGCACAGCTACATCCTGGGCAACGGCAACACCGGCAGCATCCTCGAGCACAACGCGTACACCGAAGCGCTGGGCATCACCTACCAGTTCAACCGCTTCGGCCCGCTCTGCAGCGGATGTCTGGGCAACAACCTGAAGGACCGCTCGGCGGGCAGTCTCATCCGGTACAACTGGATTGAGGGAGGTAACCGGCAGCTCGACCTGGTGGACTCGTCCAGCGGCACGCTGCGCGCGGCGCCGTCGTATGCGCGGACCTTCGTCTACGGCAACGTCCTGTTGGAGCCCGAGGGCGCGGGCAACCGGCAAATCGTCCACTTCGGTGGCGACTCCGGCAACACGGCCAACTACCGGGGCACGCTCTACTTCTTCCACAACACCGTGGTGTCCAGCCGCACGGACCGGACCACGCTGTTGCGGCTGTCGCACCAGAACCAGACGGCACATGTGACGAACAACGTGGTGCTGGTGGCCTCGGCCAATGGCAACACGCTGTCCCTCACGGACGAGGCGGGCACGCTCCGACATGGGGGCAACTGGTACAAGCCCGGCTACGTGAGCACCTTCGGCACGCTCACGGGCGCCGTGGTGGATGCGGGAGGGAATCTCACCGGAACCGACCCCGGGTTCATCAGCCTCGCCGGACAGGACTTCCGCCTGGCCGCGGCCTCCGCCCTGAGAAGTCAGGCGGTGGCACTCCCCGCCGAGACCAGCAGCGAGCCCGTCACCTGGCAGTACGTGAAACACACGGCGGGTGAGCCGCGCGCCCAGGTGAGCCCGGCCCACATCGGCGCGTATGGGGATGCCTCCGAGCCAGGGACCGAGACACCGGACGCAGGCACGGGCACCGAGCCCGACGCGGGAACAGGAACCCCCACGGATGCGGGCACGACGCCGCAGCCGGACGACGCCGAGAGTTCGGGTGGCTGCGCGGCCGCTGGCGCCAGCTTCGCCGGCCCACTGGCGTTCGCGATTCTCGGCATCCTGGGACGCCGGAGGCGAAACCCGGCGCGAGGCCAGTAGAGCCATGGGGAGCCTCGAAGTTCGAGGCTCCCACCACGGCGTCAGAAGACGTCGGGACGCGGAAGGACTTGCGCGGGATAGACGAGCACGTGTCCCCCTTCGCCGAAGAAGGCCGGGTCGTGGCTGGAATTCACCTGGGTGGGACCACTCACCGTGGCGATGGACTGCCCCATGGAGACCAGCGGCGCATTGCATCGCTGAGCGAACGCTGGAGCGTGCCTGGGGCAGGTCGCCCCTGCCATGTAAGGCTCAGAACATGGCGCGGGCGGGCCACCGCAGGTTGGGCAAGGCGGGCCCATGGGGAATTCCTTGCTACATTTCAGACACCAGTTGAAGCCAAGCGGAGGAGGCGCTGGGGGATAGGGATGTGCGAGGCAGGGCATGGTATTGGTACAGCCGACCACCCCACACTGCCACCTTTGCCAAGGGTAGCCGCACAGATGCCGCGCCTCGGTCGGACCGTGAGTCGGGCAGTCCCCGGGCGCGCTCCGCATCTTGTTACAGCCGACACACCACCGCAGTTCCTTGTCATGGGTGCAAAAGCCCGGCGCGGTCGCGTGCATGGCCGGATGGTCATCGCAGGAGTAAGCGCCATCCGTTACGCGAGCCACCGATGCGCACCGCTGACCATCGACGTTGAACACCAGGCCGGGCCGCGGGCCCCCAATCAAGGTGCACAGCTTCCCACGACCAATGGACATACCGAACGACGGGATGAGCTGGACCTGTACCCGAGGGTCGCCAGCCACGGCGCCAGGAGCCTGCGGCCCGAAGGGGGGAACGGGGCTGTTCCCCCCGTGATAGAAAAGGTCCAGCCGGTTCATGGCGTGGTCCAGGCAGACTTCCAGGCCCAGGGTGACGCCATCCACCGTGACCACTGAGCCGCCTCCGTCGCCCGACAGGTTGATTTCCGACCCGACGCGGTTCGGCCGGTTCAACCAGGTGGCTCCCAGCCCCACCCGGTTGGGGCTCGCCGCCGGTACGTCCGTGGAGCCTTCCGTGGGAAGCGCCAGCCTGTCCGTGGCGCCATGGATCTCGATACGCCGGCCCAAGCCCGTCGCGTCGAACCAGGCATTGGCATTGTGGGAGTTGGGTCCCACGAAATCGATGGCGGAGACGTACTCCTTGTAGACGGCGGCCCCTTTCAACCCCTGGCTGAGCAGTGGTGCTGGCCAGCCCTTCTGGACCATGACGACGTTGAAGACTTCCGTCGACCTGGGCTCGACGAGCTCCGCCGACCCGCTGGCGAAGCCCACCTTCTTGTTCGCAAGCGTGAGGCGGTATCGGCCCGCCCCCAGCGGCACACACCCTTTGATGTCGTCCTCTTCAGACCCCGTGCGCAGCTTCCACGGCGCAGCAGGCGCGGCGCCCGATGACGGAATGAAGATGCGAGAGCACACCCTGGAGTTGACCACGACCTCCGTGCAGGCCCCCGTCTGGTCAACGGTGTCAATCCAAGCCACGGGTTCGGACAAAACGATAGGGCCTGGAGCAAGGCCGCTCTTGCCGTCCACGGTGAGCTGGTACTCGCCGGGCGTGAGCGTCGTCGCGACGGCATTGAGTGCGTAGTTCTTCCCACGCTCACGCACCTTCCAGGTCGTGTCGGGAGGGCGCGAAAGCCTGACCTTGAGGACGTCATCCACGCCGGACGTATCGGCCTCGAGGAGGACCGAGTGGACCTCCCCCTCCCCACCATGCGTGAGCGGCGTCCCGGTGGGTGCCCCCGTCACCGCATCCAACTCCTCGTGCGGGAGATAGCCGATGGCGCTGCCAACCACGAAGAGCCAGTCTGCATACTCCAGCTTGTCCGTCTCCTGCCGGAGCTGCCGCGTGACGTCCCAGAGCTTCTCGACCGGATATCCACCGTCCTTTCCTCGGAAGTAGAACTCTGGCGCCATGAACAACTTGAGGACATTCTCCTCGGGACGTATGTGGCCATCCGCCGCCGCGAGCCGAATGGCATCCTTCATCACATCGCAGCGCGTCTGGATGTCGACGTCCGGGTCCGCGTCGCCCAGGTAGTCGATTCCGGGGCCAGGCACGCGAGGCTTCGTCCCCGGCTTGACGTTGAAGGCAATGAACTGCACCTGCGCATAGTCGAAGGCACGGACCTGGGTGGGCATCACGGCCAGCGCGAGGCCCTGCGGTTCGTCTTCGTCACTGTGCGCCTGGAGCTGCACCCGGTAGGGCAACTGGTCGCGGCGAATCGCGGCCTTGTCCCACGTCTTCCGCGCATCCTTCAGGAACTCGTAGCGTTTCCGGGTCCGGAGCTGCTGCTCGTCCAGGGGCGCGAAGAACACCACGTTGTCGTCCTTGTCCCAGACGACGAGTTGCCCCCGCTTGAGCTTGCCGTGGTCGCCTTGCAGCTCCCACGAGACACTCAGCGTGTCCTCGTCGAGCTCGGGGTCCGCGCCCTTGACGGGCTTCCAGCGTGGAGCGAACGGCGTCAGGAGGATTTTCGCCGCGTTGTCCCGGTCATCCTTGTAGTACCGCACCAGCACGTCATAGGGCGCGCAGCCGTGGTGGATGAAGGTCCCCGTGCCCTCCCGCTTCAGCACGCCCTGCGTGGCCTCGCTCTCCCCTTTCCAGTCCGGGAGCTGCTGGGCCACAGCGGGCGGCCGCCTGTCAGCGACCTCGTAGCATTTGCGCCGGCGAAACAAGTGCATGGAGCCCCCCTCCGTAGCATCCGTGTCGCAGGCCACCTGCCCGCCCTGAGGCGAAAGCGAGTGATACCCGTGGGCGTGGACCTCGAAGTCCACCTTGTCGGCACTGGAGGCGACACCTTCCAGCATGTACTCCGTTTCGCAGGTGCCGGAGGAAGGCAGGAACCACCGGGTGAGCTTGCGGATGGACACCGCCGGAGCAGGAAACCGTCGCCGCACCTGCACGGTGTGCGACGTGTCCAGGGCGAGCGGTGCGGCGGGCTTCCACGGCTCGGGTTTGTGAATGAAAGGCTTCGGTCCCAGCGCGGGGTCGAGCAGCGACGCGAGCGGGTCCGTCTCCGGACTGGCGCAACCCACGAGTTCGATCAGCGCGCGGTTGATTTCCGCCGGGACGAGGGTGCCCCAGTTGTAGAGGGCCACGTCGTTCAACCGGCCGGTGAGACCGTTCGTGTCGAGCAACTCACCCAGTGTCTGCCGGTGCGTCACATCAATCTTGTTGGAGTCCGACCGGCGGGCGAAGACAGGAGGCATGGACGCCCTCCGTTACGGGTTCAAGGCCATGAACTCGAAGACTTCGGGGGCGCCGTCGTCCTCGAGTTCGAGTGCGTCGAGCGTCAACGCGGTCTGAGGTCCATTCACCAGGGGAATGTCCTCACTGACGCCCTGGTCGAGCACCCACTCCTTTGGCGAGGCACTCGGCGGCCATTGGACGGTGACGTGCGGCCGGTCGATGGGCGCCATCGTCCCGTCGGGCTGCTGGAGCTGGACGGCGAGCTTGAGCTGTCCCAGTTGCTGGACCTGGTAGTGGAAGCGAAACCGGCCCGCGGGGATGTTCAGCACAGGTGCGGCGTCCAGCAACTGGCCCGTGGCGGAATAGAGCTGGAACTTGCCGCCTCCCGCGAAGCGCAGGGCGAGCGGATAGGGCCCGGGCACCAGCGGCTCCCCGCTCCATCCCGCCAGGCCCGAGGTCCCCGTGGCCTGTGCCAGGGGATGGGCATCCCCCAGCGTGAGTTCCACGCCGCTGACACCCGCGGCATCGTGCTTCCATTGAAGCAGGAACTCGGGGCGCGCCCCCACTTCGACAGGGACCAGGCACACCGGGCAGGTGTTCAAGATCACCGGCTGCTCCCGGGCCCCTGGATTCAGGAGCAGGTCGTCCACCGCCGAGAGGCCATCCACCGTGACGGTGTAGGTCCCCGCATCCAAGGGCAGGAACCGAGCCACGCCATCGCCTTGCGTCGCGGCCGTCATGTCATTCACGGCGTAGCGCAGGACGCGGCCCTTGGGCTGCATGGCCTTGTTGCGGTGCGGATCGTACACGGGGGAATGAGCCGTATGGCACGTCCCGACAGCGACACCTGGACCTGCCCCAGCATCTCCTGGGTGTCTGTCCGATAGACGAGCACCAACAACCCCGTCCGGTGCTGGACACAGGGAAGCGTCGAAGTCCCCACGACGGTCGACGCGGTCTTCTCCGCGGCCTTCAGGGCGGCGGCGAGATTCATCCTTCCCCCTGGCGCGCCTGAGCCAGCTCCAAACGCGCATAGATGAGATTGAGCTTCTCGGAAGCCGGCCGCTGAGCTTCCGTGAGCAGGTCTCCCATCCAGCGGGTGGCTGGCGCCTTCTCGAACCCGGGCCCGAATTCGATGAACAAGAAGACGTACAACGTCACCTCCCGGGCGTCCGTGATGCCGTGACGCTCGGCATGGGCGATGCCATCCTCCACCGCGCCGCGCAGGGCCCTCGCATCCTGGAGTCGCACGTCTCCGGGAAACACCGAGGGCAGGCTTTGGAGCGTCTCCGCGAAATAGAAGCAATTAAAGAAAAATCAATACTCTTGGAATGCCACTTCCAGCCTGCCTTGCTGGAGGGCTTCGCGCCGGGACTACAGTGCGCGGCCATGACAACCCGATTCCACCTGCGGTCCCTCTCCATAGGCCTGGTACTGTTCCTGGCGGGCCCCGCAGGCAGCGTCTCCGCCGCACCGAAGGTGACCATCAGCGACATCCAGGCCCAGGTCTACGACCGGCAGCAGGGCGCCGTCGTCGCGATGGATGCGGCTTCCGACCCCTACGGGATGAACGTGGACGCCTTCATCGTCGTGAAAATCCAAGGGACCTATGAGGGTGACGCGCCGCTGAAGCTGAAGCTGCTGGTCAGCGCGCCCAAGGAGTCCTCCGAAGCGGCGGGTGACCGGCCTGCCTGGAAGGTGACTCAGACGCGCGACCTGGCGGTGCTCACGGAGAATGGCGTCACGCAGGTGCCCTTCATCCTCCCGTACCACTGCGCCTCCACGGTCAAGGTGACGGCCACGCTGACGGGCGGCGGACTCAAGGCCAGCAAGACGCTCGACACATCCTTCCCCTGCGCCGAGTAGCCCGTATGCTCGGGGCGTGAGGTGGATGCGTCAGGCAGGACAAGCGTGGGGCCCGGGGCCCTGGAGGATGGCACTCGCCAGTTCCTCCCGGTGGCAACCGAAGGAGCCTTCACGAGCGAGGCAGCGCCACCGAAGCGTCTTGGCCCTGGCGCGTGTCTCCCGCGCCTTCGAGTTTCCCCGCACGATTCTGCACGTCGCGAAGTCCGCCAGTGGTCCCATCATCGTCAGTGAAGACGACGAGGGCCGCCGCTACCTCCAGTTCGGGTGGATTGGCGCCTTCCAGAGCGCGATGTGGCCGGGCTTCCCTCTGCGCCTGGAGCTGGACTACACGCGAGCGGTGGTGGCGACGCTGGCCTTCGTGCCCGAGCCCTCGCGCCTGCTCGTCGTGGGACTGGGAGGTGGCACCATTCCCACCTTCCTCCGCGCGGTGCTCCCGCATGCGCACATCGACGCGGTGGAAATCCAGCCCCAGGTGCTGGACATGGCCCGGCGCTACTTCGACTTCCGCGAGGACGAGGCCCTGCACGCCCATCTCGCGGACGGGCGGCGTTTCATCGAATCACCCGGGGCGCCGTATGACGTCATCATCCTGGATGCCTACGGCACGCGAAGCATCCCGCCGGCGCTGGCGACGCAGGAGTTCCTGCGGGCCACGCAGGCCAGGCTGACGCCGGACGGGGTGGTGGTGGGCAACGTGCTCCGGAAGTCAGGCCGGCCCGGCTCACTGATGGACCCGCTGTGGCAGGCCAGCTTCCCGCAACTCTACGCCTTCGACGTGCAGGCGTCGGACAACCGCATCCTCGTGGGGCTGCCCCATGCGCGCAGGCTCCTCCGTGCGAGATTGCTGGCACGCGCCGGGCAGCTCGCGCGCAAATGGGGCGTGCCCTTCAACCTCCGCGCACGGGTGGCCCGCCGCGTGAGCGGCAGCCGCGGCCCTGCGAACAGCCACGGCTGACGCGCAGGTGTCGACTGACGTCGAAGACGCCAGCGCCCCAGCGATTTCCACATCCAACGACGCGCGCACCGTGCCGTGGAAGACAGAGTCCGCCAGCCCATCGTGCGGGGGCTCAATCGTCACCAGCAGGCCAGTAAAGCCGAAGCCGAGCGCAAGCACTACTCAAGAACAACATATCCAGAATTAACTGCATATTGCGCACTCCTGACAAACTGTGCAGATTCGAACTGTGGGGCTTGAAGCCAAACAAACCCACAGTTGGTCCTCAAATCAAAACCATGAGCGCAGCGGCCTCCAGCACGCCCCGAACGTGAGAACATCCATGAATAGGAAACCTGACGTCTACACACTCATCCTGACATCCTGGGCCGCCCTGGCCGTCGGATGTGGCACGCCCAGCGAGCCTCCCACCTCCACGGCGTCCACGGAGGCTGGCTTCACAGCCCAGGTTGAGGAGGCGAACGAAGTCTCCGAGGACGTATCCACAGAAGGGCTCGACACCGCGTTGTCCAGCTCAGCCACGGTCCTGGGGCGCTTCTCGCGCTACTGCGGCAAGGTCAACAGCCACCAGTCTCCTGGGGGCACCTGGACGGCGGACCCCGACTGCACCTCGGGTTGCAACATCGGCGGCCTCGCCTACTGCCAGAAGTTCTGGCCGGGCTCCACCGCCATCCGTCAGGTCGCCGTCTCCTCGAAGCCCAACAACGCCTGGCGGACGGCTGGCTGTGGCGTCATCGTCGACGACTACGACGGCACCGACGAGTTCGAATGTACCGTCGAGCCCTACTGCGGCGACGGCATCTGTCACACCGACAATGGCGAATCGCCGTCGACCTGCGCCGCCGACTGCGGCACGTGCGGAGACAACGTCTGCAACAACGGTGAGAACTACATCGTGTGCTCGGAAGACTGCGGCCCTTCGAGCGCCTGCGGGGACGGTGCCTGCAACAACGGCGAGACGCACGCCACGTGCGCCGCGGACTGCGTGGCCCCCGCCCTGGTAACGACTCCAGACTTCCCGACTGGCGTGCTCCAGTTCGCGACGGAAGAGGCCTTCAACTCGCTCTACCATGCCCTCGAGGCCACGCCCGCGGCCGCGTCTTCGCTGCCCAACGGGTTCAACCACCTCAAGGGCCACCTGAGCCAGTTCCCCATCAACGAAACCACCTATGAAGTCGACCGGGCCGAGTATCTGCGCGACCTGAAGTTCCACATCATCCCGGACGAGGGTCTCCAGTATCTCGTCAACCCGGACATGCAGGTGCTCGCAGGTGGCAAGCTCTATCAGTTCACGGATATCGGTCTGTTCCAGGTCGACCTCAACAACCTGGCCTGGTTCAAGACATGGCTCGCGGCGAACCAGGAGCGCATCGACTTCGATCCAAACTTCAAGACAGTCCCGGGGGAGGTCGACCTCGGCGACGGGCGCTACCAGGTGAGCACCGGCGTCGTTCGCATCGACATGCTCAAGGAGAAGATGGCGGGCAGCGACACCACCCCGGACCCTACTGAAACGGTCCTGGGGCGCTTCTCGCGCTACTGCGGCAAGGTCAACAGCCACCAGTCTCCAGGGGGCACCTGGACGGCGGACCCCGACTGCACCTCGGGCTGCAACATCGGCGGCCTCTCCTACTGCCAGAAGTTCTGGCCGGGCTCCACCGCCATCCGCCAGGTCGCCGTCTCCTCGAAGCCCAACAACGCCTGGCGGACGGCCGGCTGTGGCTTCATCGTCGACGACTACGACGGCACCGACGAGTTCGAATGCGTGGCCAACTCCCCCTTCGCCACCGCGGTGGCGCAGGAGCAGCTCAAGGGCGAATCAGGTGGCGACAAGTGCAACCCGCCGCTGCCCGCCTATCAATTGCTGACGGTGGGAAGCGGGTTCAACAAGGAAGGCACCGCGCAGTTCGGTGACCGGCGCTTCATCTTCAAGACGAAGAAGCTCAACCTCTTTCTGTTCCGCTCCATCTCCATCAAGGGGAAGCTCCAGCGCAGGAAGAAGGCGCTCTTCGTGAAGTACTGGGGCCCGTCGTATGCGGATGAAATCGTTGTCGGCATCGACAACATGGACCTGCATACCAGCTACATCTTCCCCACGCCGCACACCTACAACACGCTCGCCAAGCCGAACTTCACGAAGATCGTCAAGTTCAAGCTAGGCAACTGGCTGTTCGACGCGATGAACATCGACGTCAACATCAACGCCCTCCGCTTCAACCTCACTCAGGCGCAGATCAACTCCTTTGTGAACAACCAGCTCAACCAATTCATCGGAGGCCAACTCAACAACGTGTGGGCTGGCATCGAACGAGGAATCATCAACGCAATCGACCCGACCTACATCAGCCGGTACGCGGAATACACCAAGAAGGTCAACTCACTGAAAGAGCAGAACCGGTTCCGCATCACGCTCGGAAAGGCCGAGAAGCACCGGGGCTACAGCCACAAGAACAGTTGGACCTTCGACTGGAACGTGGCGGTCGGCCAGAGCACGTACTCGTACGACATGAAGGCCGGCAGCTTCCTGGGCCGCGCCAGGGTCGGCTGCAGTTGGCACGGAATCCGGATCGTGCGGCAGTAATGCGTTGAAAGCGGCCCCCTGCCCCGTACGGACAGGGGGCGGCACCACCGTGCCGTCGGGCAGCCTACGGGTCCGCACCGTCGTACGCGCGCTGCAAGCCCTGGATGTCGAGCTTCACCATGCCCAGCATGGCTTCCATCACCCGGCGCGCCTTCTCCGGGTCCTTGTCATTCAGCATCTTCCCCAGCACGGACGGGATGATTTGCCAGGACAGGCCGAAGCGGTCCTTGAGCCAGCCACACTGCTGCGTCTGGCCTCCTCCCTCCAGGAGCTTCGACCACAGCTCATCCACCTCTTCCTGCGTCTGACAGTCCACGAACAGGGAGATGGCCTCGGTGAACTTGTAGTGAGGCCCTCCGTTCAGCGCCATGAACTGCTGTCCATGGAGCTGGAACGTGCCAGAGACGACCGGCGCCGTGTCCGAGTCCCCGGCGCGGTTGAGGCTCAGAATCTTCGCGTCCTTCTTGAAGACGGACACGTAGAACTTCATGGCTTCTTCCGCGTTGCCGTCGAACCACAGGAAGGGCGTGATCTTCTGCATGGTGCGTTCTCCTCTGTTCAGGATGCGCCCGGCGTCAGGCGCGCTTGGATTGCTTGGAAGTACGTGCGCATCTGGCGCAGGTTCTCGATGACCATTTCGGGCCGCTGCCGCGTCTTGCCCACCAGCATCGAGCCCTGCCACGTGCTGTAGAGCATCCAGGCCACGGCGTCGGGGTCGAAGCCCACGCGTGGCGGATGCAGCCGCTTCGCCTCCGTGAGCAGCGCCGACCCAGGCCTCCATGTGGCCTTCACCCGCCTGACGCACGGTGGCGCTGGACAGCGCCAGTTCCTGGGAAAGCAGGCCCACCCTACAGGTGAGCATCCCGCCGTGCTGTATTGAATCCACCCCCACCCCGTCAAGCGACAGGGGGAACGGAAGCTTCCAGCGCCGTGAGCCTGGAGACGCACAGAATGCACAACTGAGACACGGTCGACGTTGCCCATCCGACCCTGCAGCGGATAATCCGCTGAAAATGACTCACAGCGTCGGGTTCACGGCTCGAGCCGTCCCGCCGCTCCTTTCAAACCGGAGTTCCTGGATGCAGTCACATCGCGCGGTCTGGAGCAGGCGCCTGATACTCGTGGGGAGCGTCATCCTCCTGTCATGCGGGAAGGAGGGATTGACGCCTCCGAGTGACGACGCGCTGGCCGCCGCACGAGGCCAGGCCCTGCCCCAGTGGAAACAAGCCCCTTCCGCCACCACCGCCCTGGCGCTGGCACTGGCCTACTTCCCCGACCTTGAAACGGGTCCGGCCCCTTCGGCGCCCTCGGCCCGGCTGCTCGATGCGCAGCTCAGGAATGACGGAGGGCTGACGCTGACCACGCGTGGACTGACCTTCCAGGTCCAGCCGGCGGCCTCCACCCCGGGCACGCTCCACCGCGAGCGCTTCGCCGCGTTCCAGGGCGAGCGGCACCTCTGGTGGCCCGCGGGAAGCACGCAGACCACCGAACAGGGCTGGCGCACCTCGCGGGTCGAGGAGGCGTGGATCCTGGACGCGGTACCGGAGACGCGCGGCGACAAGCCGTCGCACCGCGCCGAGTACACCGTCACGTTGCCGGCCTCCGTCCGGCACATCCAGGACACGGGCGACTACCTCCAGTTCCTGGATGAAAGCGCGCGCCCCGTGCTCCGCTTCCATCCCGCCGTGGTGCGAGACGCCAACGGTCACTCGCGCGCGGGCAGCACGCGGCTCGCGGGTGGACGCATGAATCCGCGCACCCAGGTGTTCGACGTGGACGGCGCGCAGGTCCGCATCACGACCGAGGTCTCGCTCGCCGGACTCACCGCGCCGCTCGTCGTCGACCCAGGCTGGTCCTCCACCGCCGCCATGGCGGAAGCCCGCGCTCAGCACACCGGCCTCCTGCTCGGCACCGGCCAGTTGCTGGTCGTCGGTGGCGTCAACCGCCTGGGCTTCGTGGCTTCGTCCGAACGCTACGACCCCGAAACCGACACATGGAGCGCGGCGGCCGCCGCCGGGATTTCAGGCAACGTCACCCTTTCCGCGCGCCTCTCCGACGGGCGTGCGCTCGTGCTGGCGGACGGCTCCACGTCGGGGCGCATCTACGACCCCGCGACGGACACCTGGTCGGCCACGGGCCCCATGGCCGCGCCCCGCCCCCTGGCCACCCTCACGCGGCTCGGCTCCGGTCAATTCCTCATCGCGGGCGGCAGCAATCTCGCGACCGCCGAACTGTATGACCCCGCGAGCAACACGTTCCTCCCCACCGGAAGCCTCCTGAGCGTCCGTCGCGCCCACACCGCCACGCTGCTGCGGAGCGGGCAGGTGCTCGCGGTGAGCGGCTTCAACAACGTGAACGACGAAGTCCCGGGCGCCGACCTCTACGACCCGGTGGCGGGAACATGGACCGCCGCCGCGCCGCCCCTGGTCCCAAGGCACTACGCCACCGCCACCCTGCTCCCCGATGGCCGCGTGCTGCTCGTGGGCGGATTCACCTCGGGCGGTATCGTCACCACGCATGCCGAGCTCTATGACCCGACGGCCAACACCTGGACGGCCACCGGCGGCCTGAATTTCGCGCGCAACGGCCACACCGCCACGCTGCTGCCCGACGGTCGGGTGCTCGTCGTGGGCGGCTCCAACGCCGCGCGAGATGCCCAACCGGCATCCGAACTCTACGACCCCGCCACCGGCACGTGGACCCTCGCGGGCTCCATGGCGACTGGCCGGGAGAACAGCACCACGACCCTGCTCCCCTCCGGCAAGGTCCTCACCGCCGGAGGCTTCCACTCCAATCCGTCAACCACGTTCTACGCGGACACGGAGGTCTATGACCCTGGCGTCCAGGGCTGGGCCGCGGCGGGAACCCTGGGCGGTCCTCGCATTGACCCGCTGATGGCGCTGCTGCCCACGAACCGCGTCCTCGTGGCGGGTGGCCGTGACGGAGCGGGCACCGCGCTGGCGTCCGCCTCGCTGTATGACCGGACGACGAACGCCTGGTCCGCGACCGCGGGCCTCTCCACCGCGCGAGCCGATGCCACGGCGACGACGCTGGCCTCGGGCGAGCTGCTCGTCGTGGGTGGCACGAACGCAGGCGGCACGCTGAACTCGGCAGAGCGCTATTCGCCGACCACGAACACCTGGAGCCCCGCGGCGTCACTCACCCGCGCGAGACACCTGCACACCGCGACGCGCCTGCCGGATGGCCGGGTGCTCGTCGTCGGTGGCCAGGACGGCGCGGACGTGCTCGCCTCCGCGGAGCTGTACGACCCGGGCACCCAGGCGTGGACCACCGTGGCGTCCGCGGCCGGGGCGCGCACCGCGCACGCCGCCGCCCTGCTGCCGGATGGACGGGTGCTCATCGCGGGAGGACGTGACGCGGGTGGAGCAGCCCTCGCGTCGGCGGAGGTGTACGACGCCACCACCAACACCTGGGCGCCCGTCGCCGGCCTCGCCCAGGGACGTGAGCGCTTCACGCTGACGCTGCTGCCCGCCGGAGAGCTCCTGGCGGCGGGCGGCGCCGCGGGAGGCGTGGCGCTCGCCACCACGGAGCGGTACTCGGCCGCCGCGAACACCTGGACGCCGGACAGCCCGCTGACGCAAGCGCGCTGGCGTCACACCGCCACCCTGATGCCGTCCGGTACGCTCCTGGTCGCCGGAGGCCTGAGCGCGCCAGACACCTACGTGGCCTCGGCCGAAACCTACGGCGCCCCCTCGCGGACCTGGACACCGGTCATCGCGCCCGACGTGCGGGGTGGGGCCGTCGCCGTTGCCTTGCCCACGGGCGAGGTCCTGCTCGCGGGAGGCACGGCCGCCACCACGGCCGAGCGCTACGAGGACGTCCTCGCGCCTCCCGCCTGGCGTCCGGTCGTCTCCGCGCCGGAGACGCTCTACCAGACCTGCCCCACCGTCATCGAAGGCCAGGGCTTCCGGGGCATCTCGGGCGCGTCCAGCGGCAGCTACCTGGACTCGCCAACGGACTTCCCCCTGGTGCGCCTGCGCGCCGCCGAGGGCGGGCGGCTCTGGACGCTTCCCGCCACGGACATGTCCACCACGCGCGCGACGGTGCGGGTGCCCGCGGAGGCGCCGCCGGGCCCGTATGCCCTGTCCGTCTTCGCCAACGCCATTCCGGGTGGACGCATGGTGACGGTGCGCGCCAACACCGCGCCCACCGCGGACGCCGTGCGCATCGCCACGATGACCGGCGTCCCGCAGGACATCACGCTCACCGCGACCGATCCGGACGCGGACCAGACGTTGACGTGGACCATCGTCACGCCTCCCCAGCATGGAACACTGAGCGGCACGCCGCCGAACCTCCGGTACACGCCCAACCCGGGTTACGTGGGCGCCGACAGCTTCACCTACCGAGTCAGTGACTGCGGCCTGGACAGCAACGAGCCCTCGGTGGACATCGAGGTGGAGGCCACCCAACCCCTGGCCATCACCTGCCCCGAGGACACCACCATCGAGGCAACAGGGCCTGACGGCGCTCCAGGCAACTGGCCCCCCGCCACCGTGACGCCCGGAGCGGGCGGACCCGCCACGCTCACCTATTCACCGGCGGAGGGCAGCACGCTGCCGCTGGGGACCACGACCGTCACCGCCACCGCGGAGGACGCATCCGGCACGCAAGTCACATGCACCTTCCAGGTCGAGGTGCGGGATACCACCCCGCCCGCGCTGACGTGCCCCGCCGACATCCGGACGACCTCCGATGATGCGTCGGGCACGACGGTGACCTTCGAGCTGCCCGAGGCCACGGACGGCGTCTCGACGCCCTCCGTCACGTCCTCGCCGGCATCGGGGAGCACCTTCCGGCACGGCAACAACACCGTCACTGTCACCGCTACGGACGCCGCGGGAAATGAAGCCCGCTGCACGTTCCAGGTCACGGTCCAGGCAACGGTCATCTCCATCGCCGGAGGCGGCTGCCAGGCCTCTGGCGGTGGCGCTGCCTCGTCGCTGGCCATCCTGGTGGTTCTGGCATCGTGGAGCGGACTGCGTCGCCGCTCGCGTCACGCCTCGCACTGACCCATGCGTCACCCTCTTTCGCGAATGGACTTCACCTTGCGTACACAGGCTCGGAGCTGGGCGCTGGCCGCGCTCATCTCCTCAATCGCGCCCAATGCCCTGGCACAAAGCACCACGGGCGCGGTCGTCCCCATCGACCTGGAGCGGCTTCGCTTCACCCCCGCCGCAACGGACTCGATGCTCGTGGACACAGGCCACGTGCTCCCCCAGGGCGCCTACCGGCTGATGCTCATGGCCGGGTATGAGCGCGGCATCCTCCTGCTCAAGGGCAGTGATGGCCAGGAGCGCTCCATCCTCGACTACCGCGTCTCCGGCTGGCTCGCGGGCGCCTGGTCTCCCACCGACCGGCTGGAGCTGTCCGCGCGGCTGCCCGTCATCATCCACCAGGGCGGCAATGGCGCGGACACGCTGGTCGGCGTCTCCGCGCCGGACGCCTTCGGCCTCGGGACCCCGGAGCTGGGCGCCCGCTACGCGCTGCTGCGGCGCGAGGACGGCGCCCCCGTCTTCCTCAGCCTGGGCCTGGACGTGGGCACGCCCGGCGGCACCGCGGATGCCTTTGGCCGGCAACAGGGCTGGGCGGGCCTCCAGGTCGCGCCCCGGGTCGCGGTGAGCCGGGAGCTGGGCCCCGTCGTGCTCGGCGCCAGCGCGGGCGTGCGCATCCGCTCCACGGAGAACGAGCCCGGGCGCGACTACGGCACCGAGCTGGAGCAAGGCATCGTCGTGTCCACGCGCGGCAAGGGCCTGCGCGGCGAAATCGCGCTGCAAGCCGCGGAGTCGCTGGTGGAGCCGGACTTCGCGCTGGAGCTGCTGGGCGGCGTGCGGCTGCCCGTGGGCGGCGGCTTCGAGGCCTTCGCCATCGCCGGACATGGCTTCACGGACATCCCGGGCACGCCGTCCATCCGCGCGGCCGCGGGCATCGCCTGGGCCCATCAGCCGCCCGCACGGGAGGACGTGTGCCGGAGCGGCCGGAGCCACACGCCGGAACAGTGCCCCGCGCTGGATGACGACGGCGACACGGTTCCCAACGGGCAAGACCGCTGCCCGCTCGAAGCCGGCCCGCCAGAGAACGACGGCTGCCCGGACACCGACGCGGATGGCGACGGCGTCGTGGACCGCGAGGACGCATGCCCGAACGAGGCCGGTGTCGCCGCCCACCGTGGCTGCCCCGAACCCAAGCAGGAGCCCACGCCGCCGCCGCCCGCTCCCGAGCCCGCGCCCCAGGCGCCCGCTCCCGAGCTCGCGCCCCAGGCGCCCACCACCGAAGCGCCGACGCGGCTGCCGACCGAGCACCACGTTCAGTTCCCGGTGGGTCAGTCGACGCTCTCCGACTCGGAGCGTCGGAACCTGGACGCCATCGCGGACTACCTGAAGGCCAACCCGGGCGTGTCGCTGCGCATCGAAGGACACACGGACAACACCGGCCCCGAGGAGCTCAATCGCACACTGAGCCAGGACCGCGCAGACGCAGTGCGGCAATATCTCATCCAGCAAGGAATTGAGAGTTCGCGGCTGACTGCGAAGGGCTACGGCCCCGCCCAACCCATTGCGTCCAATGATACGCCCGAGGGACGGAGCGCCAACCGCCGCGTGGAGTTCGTCACCAGTACTACTGGTGAATGAAAACACGACTTATCGCGGGAGCAATACGGCGCACGGATGGAGCTAAATCCGTGCGCCAGCAGGCAAATCGCGACTTCTCCAGAGAATCTTTTATGCAAGAAACACTTGGATAAGTGTTCAGCGCCTAACTATAACGCCCCCCTGAGTTCAACGAGGGGCGTCCATGAGTACGGCGAAAAACAAGCAGCCATTCGAACTGCCAGACTTCTACGTTCCCTGGCCGGCGCGCTTGAATCCGAACCTCGAAGGCGCCCGGGTGCATTCGAAGGCCTGGGCACGCGAGCTGGGAATCATTGGCCGCCCGAAGGATGGCAGCGCTCCGGAAATCTGGAGCGAGGCGAAGTTCGATGCCATGGACTACGCCCTGCTCTGCGCCTACACGCATCCGGAGGCGCCGGGCCCGGAGCTGGACCTCGTCACCGACTGGTACGTCTGGGTCTTCTACTTCGATGACCACTTCCTGGAGCTCTACAAGCGCCCCCAGGACCAGGTCGGCGCGAAGGCCTACCTGGACCGTCTGCCATTGTTCATGCCGGTCGACCCGGCGGCCACGCCTCCGCCGCCGACCAACCCGGTAGAGGCCGGGCTGCTGGATTTGTGGAACCGGACCGTCCCCAGCCGCTCCATGGCATGGCGGCGCCGGTTCTTCGAGAGCACCAAGCACCTGCTGGACGAGTCGAGCTGGGAGCTGTCCAACATCAGCGACCGCCGCGTCTCCAACCCCATCGAATACATCGAGATGCGCCGCAAGGTCGGCGGTGCGCCCTGGTCCGCGAACCTGGTGGAGCACGCCGTCTTCGCCGAAGTCCCGGACCGGGTCGCGGCCAGCCGCCCGATGCGGGTGCTGAAGGACACGTTCTCCGACGCGGTCCACCTGCGCAACGACCTGTTCTCCTACGAGCGGGAGATTCTGGAGGAAGGCGAGCTCTCCAACGGCGTCCTGGTGATGGAGAAGTTCCTGAACATCTCCCCGCCCAGCGCCGCGCACCTCGTCAACGAGGTCCTCACCTCGCGCCTCCAGCAGTTCGAGAACACCGTCCTGACGGAGCTGCCGTCCCTGTTCGTCGAGTTCGGCCTGAACCCGGTGGAGCAGGCCCAGGTGCTCACCTACGTCCGGGGGCTCCAGGACTGGCAGTCCGGCGGCCACGAGTGGCACATGCGCTCCAGCCGCTACATGAACAAGGGCTCCGGCGGCGCGGGCGGCTTCTTCCTGGGCCCCAACGGCCTGGGCACCTCCGCGGCGCGGCTGCCACAGTCGCCCACGGCCCTGGGGCTCACCCGCCTCAAGAACTTCTCCCATGTGCCGTACCAGCCCGTGGGCCCGGTGAAGCTGCCGAAGTTCTACATGCCGTATTCCACGAAGCCGAGCCCCCACCTGGACGCCGCGCGGCGCGACTCCAAGGCGTGGGCGCGGCGCATGGGCATGCTGGACGTGCTCCCCGGAGTCCCCGGCGGCTACATCTGGGACGACCACAAGTTCGACGTGGCGGACGTGGCGCTCTGCGGCGCGTTGATTCATCCCCACGCCACCGCCGCGCAGCTCAACCTGTCCTCCTGCTGGCTCGTCTGGGGCACCTACGCGGACGACTACTTCCCGGCCTTCTACGGTCACACCAAGGACATGGCCGGCGCCAAGGTGTTCAACGCCCGGCTGGCGCTGTTCGTGCCGGAGGACGCCGGCGCGGTGGTTCCGCCCCCCACCAACCCGGTGGAGCGCGGGCTGGCGGACCTGTGGGCCCGCACCACCGAAGGCGTGACGCCCGCCTCACGGAGCCTGTTCCGCAAGGCCATCCTGGACATGACGGAGAGCTGGGTGTGGGAGCTGGCCAACCAAATCCAGAACCGCATCCCGGACCCCATCGACTACGTGGAGATGCGGCGCCAGACGTTCGGCTCGGACCTCACCATGAGCCTGTCCCGCCTGGCCCATGGCGACGCGCTGCCGCCCGAGGTCTTCCACACCCGTCCCATCCGCAGCCTGGAGAACTCCGCGGCGGATTACGCCTGCCTCATCAACGACGTCTTCTCCTACCAGAAGGAGATTGAGTTCGAAGGTGAGCTCAACAACGGCGTGTTGGTCGTCCAGCGCTTCCTTGACCTGGACCCGGCGCGGGCCGTCTCCGTCGTCAACGACTTGATGACCGCGCGGATGCAGCAGTTCGAATACATCATCGCCAACGAGCTGGAGCCGCTGGCGCGCAACTTCAACCTGGACGGCAAGGCCCAGGACAAGCTGAAGCAGTACGTCCAGAAGCTGCAGTGGTGGATGAGCGGTGTGCTCATCTGGCACCAGACGGTGGACCGCTACAAGGAGTTCGAGCTGCGCGCGTCCCGCAAGCTGGCGCCGCGGCTCTCGTCGGGCCCCACCGGCCTGGGTACCTCCGCCGCACGCATCACCTCCCTGTTCGCCAACCTGCGCTCCGGCGCCTGATCTTCCATCTCACTCGAAAGGCCCATCATGTCGAACATCATCAAGCCGGGCAGTGACGCCGAGAAGTCCCAGTTGAGCTTGGGCACGGCCGCCGCGCGCCAGCTGGCCACGACGACCAAGTCCGTCCCGCAGATGCAGGGCATCTCCTCCCGGTGGCTGCTCAAGCTGCTGCCCTGGGTGCAGGTGTCCGGTGGCGTATACCGCGTCAACCGCCGGCTGAGCTACGCGGTGGGCGATGGCCGCGTGACGTTCACCACCACCGGCGCCAAGGTGCAGGTCATCCCGCAGGAGCTGTGTGAGCTCCCCCTGCTGCGCAGCTACGACGACGTCGAGGTGCTGACGGCGCTGGCCAACCGCTTCGAGCAGAAGACGTACAAGGCCGGCGATGTCATCACCGAGGTGGGCAAGGAAGCGGACTGCATCGTCCTCATCGCCCACGGCAAGGTGAACAAGATTGGCGCCGGCAAGTACGGTGACGCCACCGTGCTCGGGGTGCTGGCGGACGGCGACCACTACAGCTACGAGGCGCTGCTGGAGTCGCAGGACTACTGGAAGTTCACGGCCAAGGCCGCCACGGCCTCCACCGTGCTGGTGCTGCAGCAGTCCGACTTCGAGGCCGTGATGGCCCAGTCGCCCTCGCTGCACAAGCACGTCGAGCAGTTCAAGGCGCGCTCGAAGAAGAAGCAGGACACCACGGGCCAGGCCGAAATCGAGCTGGCCGCGGGCCACACCGGCGAGCCGGTGCTGCCCGGCACCTACGTGGACTACGAGACGTCGCCCCGCGAGTACGAGCTGAGCGTGGCGCAGACGGTGCTCCAGATTCACACCCGCGTGGCGGACCTCTTCAACGAGCCCATGAACCAGACGGAGCAGCAGCTCCGGCTGACGGTGGAGGCGCTGAAGGAGCGCAAGGAGCACGAGCTCATCAACAACCGCGAGTTCGGCCTGCTGCACAACGCCGACCTCAAGCAGCGCATCCACACCCGGCGCGGCCCGCCCACGCCCGACGACATGGACGAGCTGCTGGCCACCGTGTGGAAGGAGCCGTCCTTCTTCCTGGCCCACCCGCGCGCCATCGCCGCCTTCGGCCAGGAGTGCAGCCGCAAGGGCATCTACCCCACCAGCGTGGACTTCAACGGCAACATGGTGCCCGCCTGGCGCGGCGTCCCCATCTTCCCGTGCAGCAAGATTCCCGTCAGCGACTCGCGCACCACGTCCATCATGCTGATGCGCGCGGGTGAGAAGAACCAGGGTGTCATCGGCCTGCACCCGGGCACCATCCCCGACGAAATCGAGGCCGGCCTCAACGTCCGGTTCATGGGCATCAACGAGAAGGCCATCATCAACTACCTGGTCACCAGCTACTTCTCCGCGGCCGTCCTCGTGCCCGACGCGCTGGGCATCCTGGAGAGCGTCGAAATCGGCCGCGGCGACTAGCCCTCCTTCCGCTCGGATGACCTGAGGGAATCCACATGACGAAATTCGTGAAGACGGGCGACGACACCCCGCGGCTGAGCCTGGGCACGGCCGCGGCGCGTCAACTCGCGACGACGACGAAGACCGTCCCGCAGATGCAGGGCATCACCCCGCGGTGGCTGCTGCGCATGCTGCCCTGGGTAGAGGTGACGGGCGGCACGTACCGGGTCAACCGTCGGCTGAGCTACGCGGTGGCGGATGACCGCCTCGTGTTCAGCAACATCGGCGCGAAGGTGCAGGTCATCCCGCAGGAGCTGCTCAAGCTGCCGCTGCTGCGGGGCCTGAGCGGCGACGACGAGGTGATTGCGGCCCTGGCCAGCCAGTTCACCCAGGCGGAGTACAAGGCGGGCGACGTCATCGTCGAGGCGGGCGCTCCCGCCGAGCACGTGTTCCTGCTGGCCCACGGCAAGGCGCGCAAGCTCCGCGCAGGCCCGTATGGCGCGCCCGTCACCCTGGACGTGCTGGCGGACGGCGACCACTTCGGCGACCAGGCGGTGGTGGAGTCGGATGACGTCTGGACCTTCACCGTCAAGGCCACCACGCCATGCACGGTGCTGTCCCTGCCGCAGCAGGTGTTCGAGGGCCTGATTGCCCGGTCCGCCACGCTGCGCGCCCAGGTGGAGCGGTACCGGGAGCGCCTGAAGAAGCCCCAGGACAAGCTGGGGCAGGCCGCCATCCCCCTGGCCGCCGGCCACTCCGGTGAGCCGGACATCCAGGGCGGCTACGTGGACTACGAGCTCACGCCCCGCGAGTACGAGCTGAGCGTGGCCCAGACGGTGCTCCGGGTCCACACGCGCGTCTCCGACGTGTTCAGCGACCCCATGGACCAGACGGAGCAGCAGCTTCGGCTGACCATCGAAGCGCTGCGGGAGCGGCAGGAGCACGAGCTCATCAACAACCGGGACTTCGGCCTGCTCCACAACGCCGACCTCAAGCAGCGCGTCCACACCCGCAACGGGCCGCCCACGCCCGATGACCTGGACGAGCTGCTCAGCCGGCGCCGCAAGTCGCGCTTCTTCCTGGCGCACCCGCGCACCATCGCGGCGTTCGGCCGGGAATGCACCCGCCGGGGCATCTACCCGACACCCATCGAGGTCCAGGGCACGCCGTGCATGGCCTGGCGCGGGGTCCCCCTGCTGCCGTGTGACAAGATTCCCATCACCGAGCAGCGCACCAGCTCCATCCTCGTGCTGCGCACCGGCCAGGAGGACCAGGGCGTCATCGGCCTGCGCCGCACCGGCCTGCCGGACGAAGTCGAGCCCGGCCTCTCCGTGCGCCGCATGGATGTGACGGACAAAGCCATCACGAACTACCTGGTCAGCACCTACTTCTCCGCGGCGCTGCTCATCCCCGATGCGCTGGGCGTGCTGGAGAACGTGGAGCTTGGCGGCTGATTTTTCGGAAAGTGACACGGCGGGTCCAGGCGCAATGCCTGGACCCGCTGTGCCGCCTGAAACGCTCGCGTGCCGCATCCGTCAACCGGCGGGCCGGGTTGATTCGCTTTGCGTGGCGGAGCATCGTCCGCGGCCATGAGTTCGAGCGAACAAACCCAGACAGTCATGGCCCTGGCCGAAATCTTCGTTCCGCTGGCCGTGGGCATCCTCCAGGGCATCCTGGTGATGAAGTTCGTCAGGCCGCTGCTCATGGAACGGCTGGGCGGGCTCGCCGGCCTGGTCCGCTCCCGGGCCAACACCTTCTTGGGCATCGTCCAGATGTTCCTGCTCCTGGGCGTGGTGGCGGCCTGCAACGCCGCCTACGCGCCGCAGACGCTCGCCTGGCTCCAGGAACGCGACATCCTCCCTTTCGAGCCCACGCTGCTCGTGCTGCGCATCTCCGCCATCATCGCCTCCTACCTGAGCGGAACCAACCTGGTCCATCTGGCCTCGGCCCTGTCGGACGACACGGAGTCGAACACGCTGGAGCCGCTGCCGCTCAACAACCGGCGCCAGCGGTGACGCGCTCGATGAGCGCGAGCATCGCCTCGCGGTAGGCCTTCGCATCGCCGCCGGTGCTGATGGCCAGGGCCGCGCGGTCGAAGGCGGCGGACAGCAGGCTGGCGAGCGCTGGCACCAGCGACCCGTCCCCCAGCAAGGCGGCGAGCCCTTCTCGCAGCGAACCCGCGGCGGAGGACTCGTCGAGTGCCATCATCTCCGCATGGCCGAACACCGCTGGCCCTTCCACGAGGAGCAGGCGCGTGCGGCCCGGGATGGCCATCGCGTCGAGGTAGGCCAGACTTCCAGCGATGAGCGCCTCCCGCGCGCCCAAAGCCGGCGGCGTCGCCTGGTCGATGGCCCTGCGCAGCTCGGCGAATTCCCGCTCGAGCACCGCCCGCAGCAGCGCCTGCTTGTCCTCGAAGTGGTGGTAGAGCGCCCCGCGCGTCACGGCGGCGGCGGCCACCACCTCCGGCGTCGACGTCTGCGCGTACCCCTTCTCCACGAACAGCGCCCGGCTCGCGCTCACGAGCGCCTGCCGCGTCGTCGCGCTGCGCTCATCGTTGCTTCGTCGTGCCCTCGATTGCATACATGCAGCCTGTATGTTACCTCATTGAAAAACAAGCCCGAAGGAGAGCGGAAGCCCATGAAAATCACCAGTTACTACCCGGTCATCATGACGAACGACGTCGCGGGTACGGCGGCGTTCTACACGGCGCACTTCGGCTTCAGCCCGCGCTTCACCAGCGACTGGTACGTCCACCTCCAGTCGGACGATGCAGAGCATGTCGCGCTGGCCATCCTCGACGGCCGGCACGAAACGGTGCCGGCGGTGGCCCGGGGCACGGTGGCGGGGACCATCCTGAACTTCGAAGTGGAAGACCCGGACGCCGTCTACCGGGACGTGCAGGCCGCCGGCCTGCCCATCCACCTCCCGCTGAGGGACGAGGCGTTTGGCCAGCGGCACTTCATCACCGCGGACCCCAACGGGGTGCTCATCGACGTCATCAAGCCCATTCCGCCGAGCGAGGACTTCGCGAAGCAGTACGAGGCCAGCGCGCTTCCCGTCGGGTGACGGCCGGGGCCGGAAGCCGCGTGGACGCGCGGCTCCCGGCCTGGCCAGACGCGAGTCTCAGCGCGACTGGGTGGAGCGGACGCCGTTGCGGAAGTCCGTGTGCCAGGCCTTGGGCAGGCGATTGAGGAGCGACACCTGCGGCTCGCGCTTCGGCGCCTGCAGTTCGTCCTGCATGGTCATGTCCCCCACCAGGAAGCCGCCCGCGTAGAGGGTGCGGCCATTCTTGCCCACCGCCAGCAGCTCCGGGTCCGTGCCCAGCCGCAGGTTGTAGACGCGCATCTTGTCAGGCGACACGGGGGTGATGGACGTCAGGGTGGAGACACCCTTCACGGTGCGAACCTGGTCCTTCACCTTCAGGTTCTTGGCCGCCACCACCTTGCCGGTGCTCATGATGACGGGGTGCATCTCGGTGAGCGTCACGTCATGCCCCACGCTGTCGCGCAGACGGAAGAGCGGCTTGGCCTCGTTACCCCGCGCCACGTCGGTGACGGTCAGCACCGTGCCCTTGGCGTCGGCGATGACCTTGTCACCCAGCTTGACGCTCTCCACCGGGGCGAGCGTGCCGTCCGCCAGCTTCACCTGGGTGCCCTCCGCCATGCAGCTATTCCAGAAGTAGATGTTCGGCGTGACGCCCGTGGTCGGCATCGGGTAGGTGACGAAGAAGGACTTCACCTTGGTGTTGCAGCGCACCTTGCCGGCGACGTGGATGTTGAAGCGCGTCAGCTCATTGATGATGGTCTCCGCCGCGCACGAATCCGGACTGGTGCCCGAGCCCTGTCCCGGGAGGTTGAACAGCCAGTTCACGTTCGTCAGCACGTTGATGTAGCTCTGGTTCCCGCCAATGGGGATGGAGTTGGCGAAGAACGTCTCATTGAGGCACGTGCGCCCCGTCTGCGCGGCGATGAGCTGGACACGCGCCCGGTCAATCTGCGCCACTACGCACTGGAAGCCGCCTTCCGCGCCAGCGCTCAGCGTGCCGCGCACCGGGACGTAGAGGTTCTGGTAGTTGTAGGGCGCATTGAAGGCCCAGAAGTCCGAGGCGTTCAGCACGCCCGGCTGGTTGGAATAGGACGCCGCCACGCCGGTGGGCGACGGAGGATAGGGCGCCAGCGTGCCGTTCTGGTAGCCGGCGACCGCGTAGTCGCAGTCCGCGCCACCACGGAGTTGACAGGCCACGATTTCGGCGCGGGACGCCTGCTCCAACACCTTGCGCGGGTGCGTGAAGGTCAACGTCGTGGGCGCGTTCAGCGCCGCCGCGCGCTCGACGATGTACGAGGTCTGGTCGATGTTGGGCCCCATGGCCATTACCAGGGACTCCATGCGGAGCGTGCGCCCCTTGCCCGTGGCAATCGTGGCGGGAGCCTTCACGTCATCGAAGCCCATTCCACCGCCGTACTCTTCTCCCGCATCAGAGGAGACGAGCACCGTCTGGGTCTCATCCTCGTTGACGTCGTAGTTGAAGAGGTCGGCGTAGATGTAATCCGCGCCGTCCTTGCACACCACCTCCACCACGGGGAAGAAGGTGGTGTAGCCATTGTTGGTGGCGACGTGCGGCTGGCTGTACTTGAGGAAGTGGTTGCACCAGGCCCGCTCCGTCTCCACCTGATTGGCGACGCCTTGACGCGCCAGCGCCCGCTCACGGCCTGCGTCCAGCCGGCGGAAGAGTTCAGGGGAGTTCTTCGCGTCCTTCCCTGCGGAGCGCAGGCGCCCCTGCAGGAACTTCCAGTCGCGCTCGTCCGACAGGTCCAGATTGATTTGGAACTGCCCCGTCCGCTGGCTGATTTCGTCGAACTTCCGCGTCAGCCGCCCGGACTCCGCCAGGTTCGCCTCGGGCGCCTTGAGCGCATTACTCCAACCCAGGTTCATCAACATGAGACCCGCGACAGGAACCACCTGAGCCAATCGCTTCCACATCCCAGTCTTCCGATGCATGTCCTCTCCTTTGCGCACATACGACACCCGGCAAAGGGCATCCCAGACAAAGACTCTTGAAATACGCTCACGAACCCGCGCGAACCCGTTCCGCACGCGGCAGCGCCGCGACGGTGGTTCCAGACGGATGCCCCCGCATCAAAACGACACGAACATCCCGCCCATCACCCCAGACAGGCCTCAAAATGGAACTCAGCCAAAACAATCCCATACAGAAACGCCCGCATGCTGCATGGCAGCCAATTCACTCGCAATAGCACCTGCCCACTACTCACAGTGAATAGTGGCCTTTTGGCCGGAGTTCCCGCGTTTGCACTGTCGGTTGTCAGACGCTCATCCCAAGCCCGACCCTTGCACACCTTGCGCATGGGCTTGGGAGGTCTGCTGTGCCTCGACATCCTGGTCGAGGCGCACGCCATCCACGGCACCGGCGCGGACGGCCAGGTGCCGCGGCGGTACCAGGACCCGGCGCCACGACGCTCCGCCATGGCGCCGGAGCATGGACCGGCCCCAGGCCCAGCGCGTGACGATCTTGGGCGCAATCCCGCGCAGCGGCCCTGGCAGCGCGTCCAGCATGCCCCCAGCGAGGGCAGCGCGTGGCGCCCCTGGTACACCGACGCCAGACGGAGACGCCAGTAGGGGTTGAAGAAGTGGGGCTGCTCCGCTGTGTACGATTGGCGTATGCGTCGACTTGCGGCGCCGCCCCTGCACGAAACCCCAATCCTGTTCACGGAGCCAGGAGTAACCGGGTTCGCCTTGACGAGTCGCACGACCTGACGGGTACGCACCAACGCGGGGACGCCAGGCCCACCCGGTGCGCGTGAGGCCACGCCCCCTCGGCCAGCGACATCCGCATCGACGCTGGCCAGGACACCGCGCGCGGCGGATGGCGCCGTGCCACCTGATGCCCCCGCCCCCCATCCACCCGCCAGGGCCCGGCGCCGTCCGGAGAATGCGCTCCGCCATGCCGCAGGCACGACAGACACGGAAAGGCTGTGTTTCACGCAACCTCATCCAATGACTTCTCACGACTTGAGAACACCGATTGTTTCTCGAATTCGCCGCACCTGAGCAACCCTGAAACATCACACGGGGTATGAGACCCTGGCGAAATGCGCCACGCCGGTTTCACCCTGAGCGCGGTGGCGAATCTCATCGAAAAGACACATGCGATTGTTTATAGGTGCGTGTACTTTTCGATACGGCTCTGGAGGCTTCACTGAAGCGCTCGCACACCCGGGAATTCCCCACGCACGTCCTGTACTGGCTCGCCGCTGGCTTCGCCCTGATTTACGTGGTGGCCGCGGCGTTTCTCTCGTTCGGCAAGATTTACCTGCTCCCGCAGGACTTCATCAAAGGGCTCTTCCGCTACCACTCCGCGCAAATCGTCCTGCTGGCGGGCATCCCCTGCGGCCTCTATTTCATCTTCTGGCGGGCCAGCGACTTGTTCTCATGGCTGGCCGCGCCGCCCAAGCTGGTGGTGGATGAGGAGTGCCTGCGCGCGGGTGACACGCGCATCGCATGGCGGAACGTGAGCGCCATCATCACGGTGCAGAACCACGACCGGCTCGTCCTGCGCCACCGCGGGGGCACCTACCGGCTGAGGTTGAACCTGTGGAGCGACGCGGACGAGCTGTACGCCCACGTCACGGACCATGTCGTCGATGCGCTGATTGACGGCGTGCACCGGCAGGTCAACGCCGGCAAGACGGTGCAGTTCGGGCCCCTCTCGCTCAGTGGCGCCGGGCTGACGCACAAGAAGCGGCTGATGCGCTGGGACGACATCGAGAGCATCCGCTTCCAGGACGAGTTCGGCGACGGTGTCTCCACCCGCGAGCTGATCATCGCCGCCCAGGGCAAGCCGCTCAAGATTGACGAGGCCCGCATCGTCAACGCGCCCGTCCTCCTGGCCTACCTGTCGCAACGGCTGGCCAGCTGACTCCCTTTCCCCTCACAGGTCGCACGTCATGGAAATCTACAGTTCCTCGCAGAACAAGCAGAAGACGCTGAAGCCGCGCGAGGTCTATTACTCGCGCACGAAGCTCATCATCGGTGTGGTCATCTGGACGGTGGCCTCGGGCCTCTGTGGCATCCTCACCTTCCGGCTGGCGAACAGTCTCGGCGCGATGGCGCTCTGCGGGGCGGTCAACCTCTGCATGGTCTGGATGCTCTACGGCTGCATCAGGCCGCTGGGCAACCTGGACAAGCCCGCGCTGATCATCGGTCGGGATGGCATCCGCTTCGAGGATGGCCTGCTGATTGAATGGGCCGACATGACCGAGAATACCTATTACAGCCAGTCCTACATGGGCATCCCCACGCTCAAGATGATTCAAATCAAGACCACGCTGGACAAGCCCAAGACGAAGAAGATGCGGGTGGCGGCGCTCGACATCGACAGCGACGAATACCTGGAGCTCTGCGACACCTACAGCAAGCGCGCGGCGCTGGCCCCCGCACGGGCGTAGCGAGAAACCTGGCACCGCGCCGGCATGAAGGCTGGCACGGCGCCACGTCGGAACGCCCCTGGGGAGATACCGGGGGCGCCCGGCCAGTGGTAGCAGGGTGACACTGCCGCGGAGACACGCGCGAGCAGGTCCTCGGTCTCCAGCCATGCCTCACCCGACAACAGCGGGAGCTGCGCGCCAAGTGCGGCTCCGCCGCCCTCAGCCCGTGAAGCGCTCGACGAGCAACTCCAGGCGCTGACGCAACACCCGCGTCGTGGGCAGGTCGGACTGGAGCCCGTCGACGGCCAGCATGAACACCTCGGCGAGCGGCCGCGACTCCAGAACGGCCTGCGTGTACTTGAGCCAGCGTCGGCGATGTCTCGCCTCCACCTCCGGCAACAGCCGCTCGCAGGCGGTGTAGAACTCGGAGGCCATGGGCGCCCCGGCCATCAACTCCCACGGCTCCAGGAGGATGATTTCGTACACCTGGAGCAGTTTGTCGCCCGCGGCGCCCGGCCGCGCCAGCACCTGCTCCACGCGCGGGTAGCGCGCTTCGAACAGGGATTCGAAGACGGCCGCGAAGATGTCCTCCTTGTTCTTGAACTTCAGATACAGGAGCGGCCGCGACAGGTTCGCCCGCTTCGCGATGTCATCCAGGGACGTCTTCGCGTAGCCGAAGCGCAGGAAGCACTCCAGGGCCGCGTCGAGAATCGCCGTCCGGCGCAACGCATCACGCTCTTCGCTCCTGGTGCCCGCCATGCGGAACAAATTGACAAGAATGTCCTATTTCGTCAATTCATCACCGCCTAACGACGAGCGCGGGTGGACGGCATGACGTGGCGAAGGAGGCTGGCGTATGCGGCAATGGGAACGGCGGCGCTGCTGGCCCTGCTGCTGACGGTGGTCACCATCCAGGCCTGGCCGGCGCTGGGTCAGGCCGCGGACGGCGCGCGGCGGGCACGCATGGAGCGCTCGCCCCAGTGGCAGGACGGGCACTTCGACAACCCGCAGCCCCTGCGCAACGACACCTGGGGCTCCATCGCGAGCATGTTCAGCGCCAGTCCCGACGTGAGCCCTGCCCAGGGAGCGCTGCCCTCGGTGACGCTGGACGGGAGCGCGTTCGGCGCGCCGCCCGCCACCGGCCTTCGCGTCACATGGTTCGGGCACTCGACGTCGCTCGTGGAGCTGGACGGTCAGCGGATTCTCATCGACCCGGTGTGGAGTGAGCGCGCGTCGCCCCTGAGCTGGATAGGACCGCGCCGCTGGTACGCCCCGCCCCTGGCGCTGACGGAGTTGCCCGCCGTCGACGCGGTCGCCATCTCCCATGACCACTACGACCACTTGGACCATCGAACGCTGTTGGCGATGAAGGACTGGGACACGTCCTTCATCGTGCCGCTCGGCGTCGGTGCACACCTGGTGGGCTGGGGTATCCCCGAGTCGCGCATCATCGAGCTCGACTGGTGGGAGCGTGCGCGCGTGGGAGCGCTGGAGGTCGTCTGCACCCCCGCCCGGCATGCCTCGGGCCGGACGGGCATCGACAAGGACGCGACGCTGTGGGCGGGCTTCGCGTTCCTGGGCCCCAAGCACCGCGTGTACTACTCGGGCGACACGGGCCTGTTCCCCGCAATGAAGGACATTGGCGAGCGGCTGGGGCCCTTCGACCTGACGATGATTGAGGTGGGCCAGTACCACAGCGCGTGGCCCGACTGGCACATCGGCCCCGAGCAGGCCATCACCGCGCATCAGTGGGTCCGGGGGCGCGTGCTGCTGCCGGTACACTGGGGCCTGTTCACCCTCGCGCTCCACGGATGGACGGAGCCCATTGAACGCGTGCTCGCGGCGGGTGAGGCCACGGGCGTGAGCGTCATCGTCCCGAAGCCGGGTGAGCGCGTCGAACCCGGTGCGCCGTCCTCCCTCGAACGCTGGTGGCCCTCGCTGCCGTGGAACACGGCGGCGCAGGACCCCATCGTCTCCACCCAGTTGGACTGACGTCCCTGCCCCGAACTGTCTGAGCGCCAGTGCCCGCCCGCCTGCCCTCCGGGGTGACGCCTGCCTGCCCGCCCGGCCCAGGTGCCCTTCCTCGCGCCAGGAAGCACCTTGAGCGCGGGAGGCAGAGAGCGGATGAACAGACGACTCGCTTCGTTTTTCCGAAGAGACCCGGCCGAAGTCCAGGGCGCGTATTTCCTGCTGAAGGGCCTGTTGCCCTGGCTCCAGCCGAAGCGGGTCACCCGGTTCACCGGGCCCATCCGCGAAGGCTGGTTGATGAAGACGGTGGGCGGACTCGCCGGCACGGTGGGCGCGACGCTCCTGTCCGCGCACCGCCATGGCCGCGTCACGCCGGAGCTCAGGAAGCTGGGCATCTGGAGCGCGCTCACGCTCCTGGTGGTCGACGTCTCCACGTACACCACGAACCGGAAGCGGCGCTCCCCCGTCTTCCTGGCCGACGCGGCCATTCAGGCCGCGCTGCTCGCGGCGCAGTGGCGCGCGCGCAGCCGCATGCCGGTGGTCATCGACGCACGCGCCTCCAGCCTTCGCGACCCGTCGCGGTACGGTGCGGGCGAGCACGGACGGTGGAACATCCTCCCCGGCGAGTCACGCGACGCGGCGGGCAATCGCGACATCGTCGACGAAGGCTCCATGTCTTCGTTTCCCGCCAGCGACCCGCCTTCCTACATGGGTTGACCGCTTCGCCGCTGGGTCTCCCGGAGCGGCCGGTGTAAACCGGGGAGCGTGAACGAAAGCTGGGAGCGGCGATTCCGCCGAGAGGTCAAAGAGATGGACGCCGCCCTGCGTGGCGTCCTGTCCCGGACACAGTCTGACGAAGAGCTCCGTGCCGCCCTCGAGGAACTGGCGCGCCGCCCCGCCTTCCGGTCCTTCACCTGGCTGTGGGGGCCCGCCCTCCACGCCAGGGACCGCGTCCGCTTCCGCCCCCTCATGCTGTCCTGCTTCTCGCCCGGCAGCGTCACCGCCGACGGGAAGTGGCAGAACCCCTGGCTCGGGGAGAATTCCTCCGCGCTGGAGGTCTGGCTCTTCGACGCGGACCGGGCCGACGACGTGGAGATGTTCCGCCGCCTCCTGGACTGGAAGCTCGCGGGCCTGCGCGCCCCCCGGCAGGCGGAGTTCTGGCGGACCGAGGTGGTGCGGCGTGTCCAGAAAGCGCCCACGCGCGCGGCGCGGCACACCGAGCTTGCCAAGATGGACATCGGCTGGGGCCGGCTGGACGAGCCCACCGCCCTGGCCCTGGACGCGCTGGACGCGGAGGCCGCCCGCCCCTTCATCCTGGAGCATCTGCCGTGGAGAGGGCCCCGCGAGCGCCAGCCCATGTGGAACACGCTGCGCGAGCGGGCCCAGGCGCGGGGTGATGCGGCCCTGGCCTCCGCGCTCTACCGGCGATGCGTGGATGAGCCCACATGGTGCCGTGATGCCCTGGCGCTCGCACGCACCGTCCAGTCCCCGGCCGAACTGGTCGCCGCGCTGAAGGCGCACCACCCGGAGGCGCCCATGCCCGGCGCGGCGCGGCTCTTCGTGGAGCTGGCGGAGGCGCGCGGACGTGACGTGGTGCCCTACCTCCTCGGCCACCTGCAGGCGGTGGCTCCTCGCTGGAGCGCGCTGGGACGAAAGGACGCGAAGGGCTTCCCGGAGCTGCTGGCGCTCGCGCGGGCGCGGGACTGGGACGATGTATGGGGCGCGCTCCTGCGCACCTCGGCCATGGCGGAGACGTATGACGCGGAGGTGCTGCGGCTGGTGCAGGACGACGCATCGCTCCCGGCCCGGACTCGGCGCCGGCTGCTCCAACTGGCGGGCGCGGGCGGCGAATGGAATCTCCCCGGCCTGGGCCTGGCCCGGGTGCAGCCGCTGACGGACGCCACCGCCACCGCCCTGTACGCGCGCTTTCCGGAGCTGGTACGCGGCCCCTTCCGCATGCACGTCGCTTCGGGCTGGCGCGCCGCGTACCCCAAGCTGGTGATGCGCGCGCTGGAAGCGAACGACGAGGACCTGCTGGACTACCTCGCCAGCCGCGCCGCCATGCACCTCCCGGCGACGGGGAGCGCGAAGGAGTGGGAGAAGGTGCTCGACGCGCTGGCCGCGCACTACGAGGCCCTGCCAAAGGAGGGCGGCGTCTTCGCCCGCCGCGCCGCCAACGCGCTGGGCGCCCTGCCCGCCCATTCCATCTGGACCTTCGACGCGCTGATGGAGAAGAACCGGCTGGCGCGGCTGTTCTTCCTCCGCTCGGACGACTTCTACCTGGCCGAGCCCCGCGCCGTGCGCGACCTGCTGGAGGCGCCGCAGATTCACGTCCAGGCGCTGGCCTTCCGGCTGCTCGGCCGCAACTCCGCGAAGGCCCGCGAGGTGGCCGCGCAGAACCTGGACCTGCTCCAGGCCACCCTGCTGAGACCCCTGCACCGGCGCACGCGTCACGCCGCCTTCGACGCACTGGCCAACGCCGCCGCCCACGGCGTGGAGGCCGCCCGCGTGCTGGTGCCGCGCGTGCGTGACGCCTTCGCGCTGCCGGACTCGCGCTATCCCAAGGAGTCGCTGATGGCGCTGCTGGCCCGCATGCTGGCGCGCTGGCCCGAGCTGCGAGACACAGCGGAAGTCCCCCACGTCTTCGGCCTGCCCGCGAAAGGAGACGGCGCGTGACGGCCTCCAGCTTCCTCTACGCCACGCCCTCCGTATTCGAGTCCACCCGGGAGCGCTCGCAGCTCAGCCTGTCCGCGGACACGCACCGCCCCGTGCGTTTCCACGCGCGCGTGGCCCGGGACGTCCTGTCTCTCCGGATGGCGCTCCAGGCGCTCGGCGGGCTCATCTGGCAATCGGACGCGTGGAACGAGACGTGGGGCGGCGGGCTGCTGGACCCGCTCATCACCGTGCACCCCGACCGCGTCTTCTTCGAGGCCTTCAGCCAGGACCAGAGCGCCTACGGGCTCGTCATCGTGGACCGCGGCCTCTTCGAGCCCGAGGGCGCGGTGCGCTGCGGCACCACCAACGTGGACTTCACCGCCTGGCTGTGGGCGGCGCTGGCCGAGATGCGCTCCACCCGGGAGACACACCTGCGCATCGGCCCGGAGGGACTCGACGTGCGCACCACCGGCGCGGGCGGTCGCTTCGAGCAGAAGGTGGACGTCCCGGAGCCCTGGGTGCGAGGCCTGCTCCAACTCCAGGGCGGAATGGCGATGCCCGGCACCCGCCTGACGGCGCGGCCGGTGGACCTGCTCGCCGCGGTGCGCTTCCTCAGCCACACCAAGGCCAAGGTGTCACCGCGCGCGCTGCGCTACGAACTCCACCCGGGCGAGGACGCGCGGCTGATGCTGGAGCCTTGGGAGCACCCCGTGCCCTTGAAGGGCGCGGCCCACGGCTACACGGCGCCTCGCATCATCCGGACCTGGGGCCGCCGGCGGCTGCGGCTGCTGGAGCCGCTGCTGCCCTACGCGGAGCGGGTGGACATCTACCTGAAGGGCCGCGCGCTGCCGCACTTCTACGTCGCGCACCTGCCCGGCGGCGTGCGCTTCCTGCTGGGCCTGTCCGGGTGGACGGCGAATCACTGGACGAACACCGCGGGCATGGACCTGCTGCTGGAGCCGGCGCGCGACAGCGCGCTGGCGGAGCGTGTGCTCGGCGTGCTGCGCGAGCGCTTTCATGCCTCGACCGAGGACGTGGCCACCGCCCTGGGCGTGGACACGGCGCGGGCCGCGGGCGCCCTGGCGGCGCAATGCGCGGCCGGGCGCGCCATCTTCGACGTGGAGGCGCGGCGCTGGCGCCACCGCGAGCTGTTCGCCACGCCGGTGGACCTGGGCCGTCTGTACCCGCCTGACGCCCGCCGTGAGGAAGCGGAGCGCCTGGAGGCCGCGGGCGAGGTGGAGGTGACCTCCGCGGCGCCGCGAGAGAAGCGCAAGGTACGCACGCTGCCCACGCCGGAGGGGCCCGTCACGCGCGAGGTGGTTCACCGGGACTGGGTGGTCCATGGCCGCGCGGGCCCGCAGTCGGGCGTCGAGTTGGTGATGAACGACGAGGACCGTGTCCTCTTCGGCCGGTGCGGATGCGAGTACTTCGGCGAGCACCTGCTGAACCAGGGCCCCTGCGCACACCTGCTCGCGCTCAGCCGCCTGGCGCGAGCGCAGCGCCGCGAACTCCGCAGCTCCGAGCCCGCCTCCGAGGACGCGCTCGCGGCCCGGGCGGCGGGGGCGGACGCGCGGCGGCGGCCCACGGAGACGCTTGACCCGGGAGACGACGAATGACGATAACGGCAGGTGCTCTCGGGAGAGGCCAGGGCTCGCAGATGAGCCATGAGTACCGCGGTGTTTCGCCGCGGGGGTGTTCTGTCCCCATCTCTTCGCCAGGGTCCCAGCGTACGCAACGCAGGGAGCCCCGGGTCCAACGCCTCGCAGGTCGTCCCCTGGCCTCTTCCGGAGCACCATGAGCTGGTTCGACACCACCCTCTCCCGGCTCAAGGGGTTGTTCAGCCGTCCCGTGACACGAAGCACCACCGGGCTGGACGTGCCGCTGGATGCCCACGGACGTCCCCAGGACGTCGTGACGGAGACGGTCTCCACGTCGGGCCCCCTGAAGCCAGGGCACCTGCGACAGGTCCGCCGGGATGCGCGGCTGCTCCCCAAGGGCGTCCGCCGCTACACCCCGGGCCGGAAGAAGTGGATGGAGGCCGCCGAGGCCCGGCGGCTGTTCTCCGCCACGCTGCGCACGCGGAACCGGAACCTGAGGGACTTGCTGCCCGACGAGGCACAGCTGGCGCGCTACGGCCTGCCGGTCTGGCGCACGGAAGAGGACGTGGCAGCGGCCCTGGGCGTCTCGGTGGGCGTGCTCCGCCACTACAGCATCCACCGCCCGCGCGAGCGGGTGCGGCACTACGTGACCTTCGCCGTGCCCAAGCGCTCCGGAGGCGTCCGGCTGCTGCATGCGCCCAAGCGGCGCCTGAAGGCCCTGCAACGCCGGATGCTGGCGCTCCTGGTGTCGAAGCTCCCCGTGAGTCCACAGGCCCATGGCTTCGTGCCCGGCCGCTCCATCAAGACGGGCGCCGCGCCGCACGTGGGCCGGCGGGTGGTCCTGAAGCTGGACCTGAAGGACTTCTTCCCCTCCGTCACCTTCGCGCGGGTGCGAGGGCTGCTCATCGCCCTGGGCTACGGCTATCCCGTGGCGGCCACGCTCGCGGTGCTGATGACGGAGTCCGAGCGCCAGCCCGTGGAGCTGGAGGGCATCCTCTTCCACGTTCCCGTGGGCCCACGCGTCTGCGTGCAGGGCGCCCCCACGAGCCCCGCCCTGTGCAACGCGGTGCTGCTGCGACTGGACCGGCGGCTGGCGGGACTGGCGCGTCGGTACGGCTACACGTACACGCGCTACGCGGATGACCTCACCTTCTCCGGCGACGACGTCACGGCGCTGGAGCGAGTCCGCGCGCTGGCCGCGCGGTACGTGCAGGAGGAAGGCTTCGAGGTCAACCGCGAGAAGACCCGCGTGCAGCGCCGGGGCGGTGCCCAGCGCGTCACTGGCGTCACCGTGAATACGACGCTGGGCTTGTCACGCGAGGAGCGGCGGCGGCTCCGGGCGATGCTGCACCAGGAGGGGCGGTCGGAGGACGTCGAGGCACACCGCGCGCACCTCGACGGCCTCCTGGCCTACGTGAAGATGCTCAACCCGGAGCAGGCGGAGCGGCTCGCTCGCCGGCGCAAGCCGCGCGGGACGTGAGCGAGGGCTCAGCTCCGGATGGGCCAGGGCCTGTCACGCGTCCCGGCCTCCCAGTTGTCATGGCGGCCGTCCCAGTACACGACCTTGAGCTCACCGGGGTCGACGTCGTCCAGGCACTGGATGTTGACGGACCGGAACTCTCCACCGAGCTCCTCGACGAACCCGGCGGAGAAGCAATGGATGCCGCAGTGCTTGCAGAACGAGCGGAAGTTCGGGCTCGAGCCCTTCCGGAACTCACCCAGGTGCTCCGCGCCCGCGGTGACGCGGAAGGCGCTCGGCTTCGGGTAGGCCTGCGTGCCGCCGACCTTGGTGCAGATGCTGCAATTGCAGCGGCTCACGGGCTCCGACAGATCCATCTCGGCCTCGAAACGCACCGCTCCGCAAAGACATCCTCCGGTGTACTGCTTCAGCTTGCTGTCCTTCGACATGACGGCATCTCCTCGAGCGAGTGAAACGACGCCCTTGACTTAGACAGCCCGCATGACAGGGGTATGTCAGGTATCTACCGGCCCGCCGCGCACATCTGCCAATCGAAGCCCCCTGCCGCGGATGTACCGGCGGGGACAGCAGAGTCCCCAGACTTCGACACCTTGCGTCATGCCCCAAAGACGCAGCGTCGCCGTAAATTACCGCTCATGACGGAATTGGGCCTGCCCGATCACCCCTGAGGGATGACACTTCGCACCTCGGCGTGGTAACCGGACTCTCCCTCGTTGGTGGTCAAACGGTGTGCGCTCACGCCCGGCCACCAGCCAGGGTGGCCGCTGTGGACCTCGTGGCCGCCCTGACTACCGCAGGAGAAACGAGACATGAGCGTTATGTCAAACGCAGCACTGGCTCTGTCCACGGGTCGCCGGTACCGTGCCTATACCACACGACACCTGGACGAACTGACGACTCGGGCTGGGCTCTCAGCGGATGAACGGCTCGCGGTGCAAGCGGTGGCGCACGTGCTGCCCTTCCGGACCAACAGCTACGTCGTGGACGAGCTGATCGACTGGGCCGCCGCGCCCGCCGACCCCATCTACCGGCTCGTCTTCCCGCAGGCGGACATGCTGCCCACGGAGGACGTGGCTCGCATGGTGGACCTGCTGAGCTCCGGTGCATCCCCCCTGGAGCTGAACGCGGCCGCCAACGAGATTCGCGCGCGGCTCAATCCGCACCCCGCTGGGCAGATGCAGCTCAACGTTCCCAAGCTGGCCAACGAAGAGCCCGTCCCGGGTCTCCAGCACAAGTACAAGGAGACGGTGCTCATCTTCCCCAAGCAGGGTCAGACGTGCCACGCGTACTGCACGTACTGCTTCCGCTGGGCGCAGTTCGTCGGGGACGCGGACCTGAAGTTCGCCTCGCGGGAAATCGAGCCGCTGGTGAACTACATCCGCGCGCACCCCGAGGTCACCAACGTGCTGTTCACCGGTGGCGACCCGATGATCATGACCGAGGCCGTGCTGGCCAAGTACATCGAGCCGCTGCTGGACATCGAGCACCTGGAGGCCATCCGCATCGGCACCAAGGCGCTGGCCTACTGGCCGCAGCGCTTCGTCACGGATTCGGACGCGGACGACATCCTGCGCCTGTTCGAGAAGGTGGTCGCCTCCGGCAAGAGCCTGGCCTTCATGGCGCATTTCTCTCATCCCAACGAGATGGTCCCCGAGATTGTCCAGGAGGCGGTGCGCCGCATCCGGGGCACCGGCGCGGTCATCCGCACCCAGGCGCCGCTCATCCGCACCATCAACGACACCCCGGGCACCTGGGAGAGCATGTGGCGCACGCACCTGCGCCACGGCATGGTGCCGTATTACATGTTCGTCGAGCGGGATACGGGGCCCCAGGACTACTTCGCGGTACCGCTCGCCGAGGCCTACGACATCTTCCGCAACGCCTTCCAGAGCGTGTCTGGACTGGCGCGCACGGTGCGCGGCCCGTCGATGTCCGCCACGCCCGGCAAGGTGTGTGTGGACGGTGTGGCGGAGATTGCCGGCGAGAAGGTCTTCGTCCTCCACTTCATCCAGTCTCGCGACCCGGAGCTCGTCGGCCGGCCCTTCTTCGCGAAGTACGACGAGAAGGCATCCTGGCTGTTCGACCTCAAGCCCGCGATGGGCGCCACCCACTTCCCGTGGGAGGAGCCGTCCGCGTAGTCGTAGCCGCACGCGGCGGGAGGCCCCAGTGGCTGGCCTCCCGCCCCGGGCGAATGCCCTTTGAAGCGGACGCGGATCCGGATGGCCAACGTCAGCGTCAGACGCCTGGCATCCGGCTCATCGGCCGAAGCGGTCATGCAAAGCTTCACACCCACGCAAAGCGAGTCGCCATTCACGTCACGCCGCGCGAGGGTTTGTGACGTCCAGCATCACACGCCCGTGACGCCTCCCTGGCCAGGCGAGCATCCACCCGGCACCTTCGTCCTGGGGCGCACGGTGCATACCGTGGCGTCATGCTCGGCGACCGTTCCTGGGAGGAGTGGATTTCGGAGTACTCGAAAAGCCACACCCATGCTGTCAACCGTCTGTGTCACACGGTGGGCATTCCGATGATTGCGGCCTCGGTGCCCCTGGCCGCCGCATCCCCGTTCGTCCCTCGCCTCTGGAAAGTGCCCGCAGCCCTCTTCGTCGTCGGGTGGAGCTTCCAGTTCGTGGGCCATGCCTTCGAGCGCAAGCCCCCTGAGTTCCTCAAGGACTGGCGCTTTCTCTTCGTGGGCCTGCGGTGGTGGGCCGCGAAGGTGGCGGGCAAGGCTTGACGCCCGCCTGAATCGCTCAGGCCCTGGGGGGCGCCGCTGGCGTGCGCACGTGTTCGGGCCGTACGCCCATGCCCACCAGGCGCGCCGGAATGCGCCGCAGGAAGGGGACGTGCTGGACCAGCCACAGCGGCAAGGGAAGCGCGGTGGACGCCGCCGGGCTTCGCAGCGCGGGCCCGAGCACGCGATTCTGGATGAGGACCTGGGCCCGCTGGGTGACACGCGTGGGCCACTCCCGGCGCTCCTGGACGCGCCGCAGGTCCATGGGCGTCACGTGCCGGGCCAGCAGTGGCCCCGCGAGGATGTTGGCGGCGGCCACCGCGTCCTGCACCGCCAGGTTGATGCCGACCCCGCCCACCGGTGACATGGCATGCGCCGCGTCGCCAATGCAGAGCAGGCCCGCCTGGTACCAGGTGCGCAGCCGATCCACCCGCACGGTGAGCAGCTTCACGTCGTCCCACGTCGCCAGTTCGTGGGCCCGGTCCGCCAGAAAGGGCGCCAGCCGGGCGAAGTCCTCGCGGAAGGACACCAGCCCGGCCTCGCGCAAGGCGTCGAAGCTGCCCTTCGCGATGACACGCCCGCATTGCCACGAGTCGCCCCGGTTGATGAGGACGAAAATCTGTCCCTGCTCGAAGCGGCCCATGGGGTCCTCGGGGTCTTCGGGCTTGCGCGAGACACGGAACCAGAGGACGTCCATGGGCGCGCCCAGGACCTCCACCTCCAGGCCGGCGCGCTGACGCATGATGGAATTCCGGCCATCCGCCGCCACCACCAGCGACGCACGAACCTCCAATGAGCCCTCCGGCGTCCGAGCCTGGACGCCGACGACACACCCCTTCTCACGCAACACCTCCGTCACTTCGGCACACCGGCGCAGGTGGAAGCCCGGGTACTCGGCGGCCTTCCGCGCGAGGAAGTCGAGCAGGTCCCACTGCGGCATGAACGCGATGTAACGCGCGCGCGTGGGCAGGTGAGAGAAGTCTCCGACGATCACGTCATGGGCACCGCGCTGGAGGCGCAACACCGGCGCCTTCTGATGCGGCAGGGCCAGGAGCTCATCCAGCCACCCCAGCTCGTGCATCAGTTCCAAGGTGGAGGGGTGGATGGTGTCGCCGCGGAAGTCACGCAAGAAGTCCGCGTGCTTCTCCAGCACCGTCACCTCCACTCCCGCCCGTGCCAGCAACAAGCCCAGCATCATCCCCGCCGGGCCTCCTCCCACGACACAGCACTGCGTGGTGCGCACCTCGTCGGCCATGTCAGTCCCCCGCCATGTCAGCCTCAGGCAGCAAGATTCTACGAACGCCCCACCCGGAACGACCAGACCTTCCAGGACCGAACGTACCTCCCTGACAGCAGCGCGCTTCAAGGGGACGCTTCTCGGCGCACAAAAAACAATGTCATTTCAGACCCGACATGACACGCCGACAAGTCGTCTGCCGAGTCCTTCAGAAAGTGCTTGAACCAATGGCTAACAAAGCGCTGTGAATTCAAATGGAATTCACGGACGCCGGCCGCTGGCTCGAAACCCGGTGCGTGTCCGCGCGAGTGGGGCGGCCCTGGTCTGAGGTGCGGCCTGGGGTGCCCGGATCCTGTTCGACTGCCTCAAAGACGGCCTGCGTCAATTCTCATCCCATGAGATTTTCAACTCAACGAGCATGGCACTCTGCAACGCAGCGCGCCCGCAGCCCGAGAATCCCAGAGACACTGGCGGGACTTTGAGAGCCGCCGCTCGAGCGAGCGCCTGGCGAAACCTCCCCTCGCCGGGGATGACAGAGGCATGAGTTAGGGTCTCGCCCTGCTGGGAGATTCTTCCCGGCATTCAACTTTGTAGAGGTTTCCTGATGCGTTTTCCTACCTGGGCGCGCGCGTTGCGCACGACTTCATTTTGCCTCGTGGGTGCCTGCTCGCTGTTGACGGCTTGCGACTCCAGCGAAGATCCAGGGCCCGGCAACGAGCCCCCGCCCGACACCACCCCTCGTACGCTGACGCTGCTGCAGACGAGCGACCTGCACACGAACATCTTCCCGTGGGACTACTTCTCCGGGAAGCCCGACGCGAAGCGCGGCGTCGCCAAGGTGGCCACGCTCGTCAAGCAGGAGCGGGAGAAGAACCCGGACTGCACGCTGCTCGTCGACACGGGCGACACCATCCAGGGCTCACCGTTGGGCACCTACTATTCCCTGGTGGACAACACGCCCCAGCATCCCATGGCCGCCGCCATGAACGAGATGGGCTATGCCGCCATGGCCCTGGGCAACCACGAGTTCAACTTCGGCCAGGACGTCCTCAACAAGTTCAAGAACGAGGTCAACTTCCCGCTGCTTGGTGCCAACGTGCGCAACAGCGCGGACGGCTCCGAGGCCTTCACGCCCTACATCATCAAGACGGTGTGTGACGTGAAGGTCGGCATCCTCGGACTGGTGACGCCTGGCGTGACGACGTGGGAGCGCGCGGAGAACATCGCCGGCCTGCGCTTCGATGACCCGCTGCAGACGGCGAAGGACTACGTGCCGCGGATGAAGGAAGCCGGCGCGGACGTGGTGGTGGTGGCCATCCACAGCGGTCCCGACCGGCAGCCGACCGGCAGCGCGAGCAACCCCGAATCGTGGCTGGCCGACTACGCGGATGATTCGAAGTGGGCGGACCGGGGCAACCTCCCTGGAGAGAACCAGGCCGTCCAGATTGCCCAGCAGGTCCCCGGCGTGGATGTCCTCCTCACGGGCCACACGCACCAGCCCATTCCGAAGATGCTGCTGCGGAACGTGGACGGTGGCGAGGTCCTCCTCACGCAGCCCAACCGCTGGGGGAGCCACCTGGCCGACGTCCAGCTCCAGGTCACCTGGGATGGCGAGCGATGGGGCGTGAACACCCATGACGCCCAACTCCACGTCGTGGACGACACGGTGGCGGCGGATGCCGCCGTCACCCAGAGCACCCAGGTCCACCACGACACGACGGTCGCCTACGTGAACCAGAAGATTGGCACCACCACCGGCGTGTTCCCGGGCGGCTTCGCCGGACGCTACGTGGACGGCCCGCTGGGGGACCTCATCAACATCGTGCAGGAGCAGGCCGCGCTCGAAGCCGGTTTCGCCGTGGACCTGTCCCTGGGCGCCATCTTCACCAACGATGTCTCGCTGCCCGAGGGAGACGTCACCCTGCGCGATGCCTACAGCGTCTACATCTACGACAACACGCTGTACGTCATGGAAATCAACGGCTCCATCCTCCGGCGCGCGGTGGAGATGAACGCCAACTACTTCACCACCATTGACCCGGCCAACCTGCCCCAGACGCCCGCGGAGGCGAAGGCCACCTCGCCCTCCATCGCGGACTACAACTGGGACCTCTACTCGCACATCGAATACGGCTATGACCTGACGAAGCCCGCGGGTTCGCGGACCACGCACCTGCGCTTCAAGGGCAATGAAGTCACTGACGACCAGGTCTTCATCGTCGCCATCAACAACTACCGCGCGGGCGGTGGTGGCGGGTACAGCATGTTCAAGGAAGGCCGCGTGCTGTGGACGTCCGCGGATGGCGTGCGGGACTACGTCGCGCGCTACCTGCAGGAGAACCAGGGGCTGTCGCCGGACGCGGTGAACACCTGCAACTTCACGCTCGGGCCCGACCTCTACACGCCGTACTACGCGGCCACGTTCGGCCCGGCGAAGTGCCTGACCGTGGAGACCGTGGACTAGGGGCTGTCCCTGATTAGCGCAGCCAAAGAAGCATGGATGCGACGTGCAGGACGGCGAGGTAGCTCGTCGCCGTCTTGTCATAGCGGGTGGCGACGGCCCGAAAGCGCTTGAGATCGTGGAAGAAGCACTCCACCCGGTAGCGCATCCGGTACAGGGTGCGGTCTAACGGCAACGCCCGCTTACGGCTCGGGTTTGAATGGATGACAGGCTTCATCCCGAGCTTTCGAACGTTGGCGCGGATGCGGTCGGCGTCATAGCCGGTATCCGCAATGAAAGCGGCGCCCTCGGCGTGCACCATAAGTTCTTCGGCCATTGTGGACTCGTGCTGCTGGCCGGGCGTCAGCGCGACGTGGAGCGGCTTACCTCCCGTCGTAGTGACGGCGTGAACTTTCGTTGAAAAACCTCCTCGAGAACGCCCCAAAGCATTGCTTCGGATCCCCCTTTTCCGCCCGCGGCGTCCTGATGCGCCCGGACGACCGATGCGTCAGCAAGGGAGCCAAGCTCATCCACATCGAGCCGCAGCGCCTTGAAGATGGCTTCCCAGCGCCCAGTCTTCGTCCAGCGATGGAACCGATTGTAGACCGTCTTCCAGTGACCGAACCGCTCGGGCAAATCCCGCCATTGCACCCCGGTCTTCACCCGCCACACCACGGCGTTGATGAAGTCACGGTCCCCTCGCTTCGAGCGAGGGCCCGTCCTGGAGCCCAGCAGGGGCTCGATGCGGCTCCACTCGACATCGCTCAGTTCATGTCGGCGCACAGCCCGCGTTGATCATGCCTAGCGCCAGGCAGCAACTCCGATTGAGGCCCTGCCCCAACGTGCCAGAAAGGCCGGCACGCCGGGTCGACTCTCGAACACGAGATCAGGGACAGCCCCTAGGCACACGCTGATTTCACGCGGGGCCGGGCGCACGCCGTTCAGGTGCGCCCGGTCTCCGGCGCGAAGCTCACTTGCGCCGGGGCGGAGCGGGTGGCGCCTGCTCCTGCGTGCCAGAGATATTCTCTGGGGTGGCGAGCCGCATGTCTCCCTCGGGCGTGATGACTACATCCGCGCCCAGGCAGGAGACGAAGAGGCGCCCATCGGATAGCAGCCCTGAGCGTCGCGGTGCACCCGGGAGTACCCGCCACGGCTCCGCCACGTAGGCCCCGTCACGGGGAACAATCCGGTACAGCATCCCGTCGTTGGTGACGATATGGGACAGGCCCGTCACCGCGACGATGTGTTCGCCGACCTTGTGGATGCCAGTGGCGTTGGCGTCCAGAATCTTCTTCGCGGCGGCGTCAGTCGGGATGTGCATGAGTTCTCCACCCCACTCACCCCGACTTGCCCCCACCAGATGCCCATTCGAAACGCGCAATCCGAACTGCGGTGCCTGTTTGATGGGAGTGCGACGCTCCCCATCCACCCCCACCGAGCGGACCTCGCTCTCGTACGTCAATGGCCCGAATGAAGCTTCAGGGAGTTCATCCGGCGCCGCAACCAGTGCCGGTTCGAGGGATGCTTGCTGGTCGAAGCGCATGCGGTCGCCAGCGAAGTACTCAAACGCGAAGTTCGGGTTGCCCGCCGGGTATGTCTCTTTGCCATTGATGACCTTCGTGGCCTTGCGAGCAGCGTCGCGGACAGGTGGCGCCCAGTGCTTCGTCGCGACGGCCTTGAGCGGTGCCAAGGCCCGCGTGGCCCGGAGCCTTCCGAGCGATTCGGCCGCGGCAAAGGCCATCCTCCAGTCCCTGACATCGCCCAGCATCGTGATGAGCGCGTCGGTCGCGGCTGTGAACTGGATGTAGCCAAGCGTTCGCGCAGCGGCGAAGCGCAACTGAGGGTCCTCGTTCTTCAGAAGCGCGACAACCGCACTGCCCGCCCCCTTCCCCCGCTCGCGGAGTTCCGCCAGGTCGCGAAGCAGGTACACCGTGGGCTTCGTGCGCAGGTGCTCGACGAAGACGGGAGTGGCGGCAGCAGGCCCCATGCGCATCAGCGCGCCATCAACCGTCTTTCGCAGGGCGGCATTCTTGCGCAGCGCCTGCAGCGCGGGCACCGCCGCCGCAGCGGAGGGACCGATGCAGCCCAGCACCTGAATGGCATGGGCCTGATTTTCAAGGAGGGACTCGCCCCCGGTCGCCACCCTCAAGAGGGGCGCAACGGCGGGCCCCGAGTTGGACCCCATCTCATGGAACACTTCGCACACCGCGCTGGCGTAGAGTTCGTGCACGGGCGCCGCCGCGCCAAAGGGTTCGGCGAGCAAGGCGGCTGCCTTGCGGCCCGCGATGACCAGGGCATGAGTCAGTTGCGATTGCGTCTGGGGCTCATCCTTGAGGTCTTCGACGAGGAATGCGATGGCGCGGGGGGTTCCAATGCGAGCGATGGCGGGAGGAATCCATCCGTCCCCATGAAGCCGGGCCTGGATGAGGGCATTGAGGTGTTCCTCGGTCAGCCCTTCGAGGTCGCGCAGGATGTAGCCCGCGAAGTCACGAATGGGCTCCGATTCCTCCCTGAACAGCGGGAGGAGGTACGGAATCGCCGCCGCGCCATGCGCCTGGATGCGGCTCGCGAGTTCTTGCGCGTCCGTGCCGATTCCGCCGCCGTCATCGACGACCTCGGGGATGCGCTCCACGAGCTGCTGAAGCGAGGTGCTGCCGCCAGGCACGGGTGCGCTGGCCAGCGCGAGCGCGACGATGAGCGCGGCGTTCATTTACCTGCCTCCAGGACGTGAGCGAGGGATGAATCCCCGACGCCAACATTGCGCCAGGGTTGCTCTGCATCAAGGGGTTCCATTCAGTGGCGACAGGCCCTCCCCGCGCATGCCACGCCCTCGTCGACCCGTTTGAAGTTGCGCGCAGCCCGCTCGCGGCAGCGCCCACCTTGGTCTCCAGGTGCGCCGTGTGGGGCCTTCTGGGGAAGAACGCGCCCACCCAGCTCGAAAGAACCAAGAAAGCATCGGACTCTCAGAATTCTTCCGCACCATGAGGCAGACACAGCGCCACCGTGGGGGCCGGCTCGGTCTCGCTTGCGGGAAGTGTGGTACGAGAAGCCAGTTTCCGCGAACCGGAGGATTGCTTTGACGTTGTTTCGAATGTGTCTGACTTCGCTGCTGGTCTTTGTGGCCGCCTGCGGGGGGGATTCGGATCCCGTAGTGACTCCTGACGCCGGCCAGACGCGACCGGACGCGGGCGGCGAAACGCCGGACGCGGGGGAGGAGACGCCTGACGCCGGTGAGGAAACACCGGACGCGGGTGAAGAAGCGCCGGACGCGGGCGAGGAAACCCCGGACGCCGGCAGCGAGACGCCGGACGCAGGTGAGGAAATTCCGGACGCCGGCAGCGAGACGCCGGACGCGGGCGAGGAAATCCCGGACGCCGGGAGTGAGACGCCTGACGCGGGTGTGGAGCCCGAGGTGAGCGTCATCGACAACTGGGGCTTCGAAGAGTGGCCCGGTGCGCTTCCGGAGATGTGGCTCGGGAGCAAGTCGAACATCACGTCGGACAGCGTGCAGAAGGTGACCACGAACGCCTTCGAGGGCGTGAACGCGGTCCGCCTGACCAACACCTCCGGGACGCACCGGCGCTTCACCACCGGAGCGAAGTCGATGCCCGCGGGCCGTTACGCCTGCACCTTCCAGGCGCGGGGCACCGGCGAAGTTCGAAACGCCTTCTTCGACGACGACTACTCCAGCTACTCGTCCTACACGGCCGTCGACAGCGCGACGTGGACGCAGGTGGCGTACAGCTTCAACCTCGCCAATGAGGTCTTCGACACCTTCGAGCTCATCTTCAGCATCCGCAACACCAGCGGCGAGCACCTGAGCATCGATGACGTGCGCTGCACGCGGGCCGCCGAGCCGTGTGACGCGGTCAGCTGCGAGTCCTGGGAGCGCTGCGTGAATGCCACCGCGACCTGCGAGCCGCTCGCCGGCCGGTGCAACGCTGCCGAGGACTGCAGCGAGTGGCAGGCCTGCGACGAGACGAACACGTGCGTGGTCGCCGCCGACCGCTGCACCCGCCACGCGGATTGCGCGGGGACGCCGGAGACGCCGGTCTGTGATACGGCCAGCCACCTCTGCGTCGAAGGCGACCCTTGCGCCGGCGTCGTGTGCAACCACCCGGCGACGAGCTGCAACCCCACGAGCGGCGTGTGCGAGCTGTCCGCGGGAGCCTGCTTCACCACGTACGACTGCGTGGGTGAGCTGCCGGCCTGCGACACGGCGACCGGACGCTGCGTGTCCGCCGACCACCCCGCGAACATCATCCTCAATGGTGGATTCGAAAGCTGGAGCACCACCTACATCCCCTACCACGGCAACCATCTCATCCCGGACTACTGGTACGGGCTCGACAACGGCATCGCCGACCCGGGCACGGAGATCAGGCCGTCGCGACTCGTGCGCTACACGGCGGCGGTGCATGGCGGTTCGTCGGCGCTGCAGTTCGTGGTCCCCATCCAGGTCGCCGAGCGCTTCACGCTCGAGAAGTTCAACATCCCGAGCGGCAACTACTCCTGCTCGTACCGGGTGCGGGGCCACGGCACCATCCGGCATCGCAGCTACTCGAGCGCTGGCTGGAGCCCGGCCACCGACTTCCTCACCGTCGACAGCGACGAGTGGCAGCCGGTGTTCTTCCGCATCACGGGCAACGTGCGTGACTGGCGCCTGTTCTTCTATCCGAGCCGCAGTGAAGCCGACCGCGACCACCTCCAGGTCGACGACGTCGTCTGCACGAAGGACTAACGAGCCGCGGCGAAGGACCGCGGGCTTCCAACACGCCCGCGGTCCTCCTCTCCCCCGCCCGGTGCCCTCAAGAGGGCGACCTGCCTCGCGCCGCGCAGCACCGGTCCTCCCCCGCGGCGGCGCATCCATCCGACCGAGGGATACTCCGGGCAGCGCATGGGTATCCTCTCTTCCATGACGCTCGTTATCCGCCAGGCGCCGTTGGCAGCCTTCGGAGAGGCTTCTCTCCATCGGTTCGAATCGCGGCTCTGCGACCTTGTGCGCCAGCACTGGCGGGAGTCATGTGAGGCGATGTCGCCGTCCGACCTCCACACATTCGTAGAGGACGGCATCGCGCGCGGCCGGAAATACGGCCTCACCTCTGAAAGAGACCTCGCGCGTGATGGACGTCCGGCTGCCGGAGACTGTCGCGCGCCCGCTGGCGGGCCACAAGCACTGCCGCAGGAATTCCCTGACCAAAGCTGTGCTGCGAAGCAGGCCACGCGCTCTGAACTTCCTCGCCTGGCGCACGTCCTGGGTGAAACACACATGTCACAGCCGCAACGGCGCTGAAGCTGCCCCAGTGCATCAATTGCATCCGGGTCCATGACACCTCAGACCCGGGTCAGACACAGTCTCATGCGTGTCTTTCGTTACCCATCTTCCGCGCGCCCGTATCTCGTGGTCTTCCTGGAATGCCGTGGCAACAGACTTCTCCCCCCGGAGCGGACGTCAGGCGTCCTCCCGGAGCCACGGCTCAGTTCCCCCACTGAGAAACGGAGTTCGTGATGAAACACCCTCTCTTGAGCATGTTCGGGCTCGTCGGCATTGTCTGCGCCTCGGGTGCGCCTTCCATCGCCGAGGCACAGGTCCCACCCCCGTCCTGGGTGCGCCAGCTCGGCGCCCACCACGACGAGCAGGCCCACGCCGTGGCCGTCTCGGGCACGAGCGTCTACGTAGCAGGCCAGACGACCAGCCAGCTCGGTGCCGACCCGCAAGCCGGCGGCCAGGACGCCTTCATCGCCCGGTACGACACCGCCGGGAACCTCCAGTGGGTCCGCCAGTTCGGCACCGCGCGGACGGACCGCGCCACCGCGGTGGCCACCGACGAGGCCGGCAACGTGTACGTGGCCGGCACCACCTTCGGCAGCCTCGACTTCTACACCAACGCGGGCGGCATCGATTACTTCATCGCCAAGTACGACGCCGCCGGCAACCGTCAGTGGCTGCGCCAGAACGGCACGCAGATGGATGATTTCGCCACCGGCCTCGCCATCAGCGCGCCCGACAAGCTCTTCTTCACCGGCTACACCGGCGGCAGCTTCGCCAACGGCGGCAACCCCAACAACTACGACATCGTCGTCGCCCTCTACGACACGGCGGGCAACCCGTACTGGCTCCAGCAGTACGGCACTTCCGCGAGCGACATGGCGCGCGGCATCGCCGTCACGCCCACCCACGAGGTGTACGTCGTCGGCAACACCTACGGCAGCCTCGACGGCACCACCACGCCGGTGAGCAGCGACATCTTCCTGCTCAAGCTCAACATCCTCGGCGCCCAGCAGTGGGTCCGGCAAATCGACGCGGGCGAGCTCGATGATGCCAAGAGCGTCGCCGTGGGCCCCGACGGCGGCGTCTACCTCGCTGGCGAGACGTTCGGCAGCCTCGACGGCAACGCCAACAATGGCACCGTCGACGTGCTCCTCGCCCGCTACGACAACGCCGGAAACCGCCAGTGGAGCCGCATGCTCGGTGGCGCGCAGACCGACTACGCGTTCGGCGTCTCCGTCACCACGAGCAACGTCGTGCAGCTCGTCGGCTACACCTCCGACGCGCTCGACGGCAACCCGCCCGCTGGCTCCCTTGACGCCTTCCTCACCCGCTACGACGCGCTTGGCACCAAGCTGGGCACCCGCACCCTGGGCACCCCGTTCCAAGACATCGCGCGCGGCGTGGCCGTGGACTCCGCTGGCAACGCCTACGTGGCCGGTAACACCTTCGGAGGCCTCGGCGGCAACACCAACGCCGGCGGCTACGACGCCTTCCTCGCTCGCTTCTGACTCAACTGAAATGCCACACGGCCCGTTCCGGCGCGCACTCCGGACGGGCACCGGCGGCCCCCTTCGCGACTGCCCGCCACGGGGGGCGCCGCAGCCTCGCGGCATGCACCGGCATCTGCTCCTGCGCCATCCCGCGTTCGCCCCACTCCACTGCTCGCACACCTGAAAACGCCTGTGGTGTTCGCAGCGTCGGACCTCAAGGTCCCCCCACCCCAAGCCAGCACGAGGGTGGGTTTGCCGGGGCATCCCCTCAACTCAGAACGGCTGCGACTCCATAGAGAGTCATTCGACGGCTTCCTCTTTTTCAGCAGCAAAGGGAAACCCCACGCAGCTTCGCCAAGTGTGAGCAGGGCCGAAGGTGTCGCCGAACGACGAGCACCGTACGGCGTGGTGCGTGCGGGCGACGAGTTCGAGTGCAAACCCACCGCCAGGTCGGCCTGAGCGAAGAGAGCGTCGCCACGCTCGAGAAACTCATCGAGGACTTCATCAGGTTCGACCTGCGCACGAGGCCACATTCGTGCTTCAGCTGCACGCGCGTCGGTGGACTATCGAGTCACGGCGGCACGGACTCGATTTGCGCTCGACCCGTCCACGGGCCAAATCGACGCTCCTGCCGCCCCTCCCTGCACTCCCATTGCAGGGCCCGTGCCCGCCTCCCCCAGCCTGCCTCCAGTTG